>JAPWUW010000064.1 GCA_028275325.1 Anaerolineae bacterium
TGAGCCCGGCGGAGCGAGCTGAGCTGGCCGAGCGGGATTGCCGATATGGCAGGGTTATCTGCCGGTGTGAGCAAGTCACTGAAGGGGAGATCGTGAGAGCCATTCATGGATTGGTGCCAGCTCGGACGCTAGATGCCCTAAAGAAACGCCTGCGCGTCATGTCGGGCCGCTGTCAAGGTGCCTTCGACCTCCCGCTTCTTGTGGAGATCCTCTCACGAGAGCTCGGCGTTGCCCCTTGGGAGGTGACGAAGGAAGGGCCTGGCTCAGAGGTGATCGTGGGCCCAAGCCGGCCTGAGCCCCAGTTGCAGGAAGGGCAGGCGTGCGTGAGCTGAGGGCAGATGTGGTGGTGATCGGTGGCGGGCCAGCGGGGCTGGCAGCAGCTCATGCAGCAACCGAGGCCGGCGCGCGCGTCACCCTCCTAGATCGGCATCCGGAACTGGGCGGCGTTTTGCCGCAGTGCATCCACCCGGGGTTTGGGCTGAAGCTCTACAAGGAGGAGTTGACCGGGCCAGAGTACGCTTGGCGGTGGATAGCCCAGTTGGGCGAGGTTCAAGTGTTTGTTGAGACGATGGTCTTTGCCATAGAGCCAGGCTTGCGCGTCTGGGCTAGCAGCGCTGAGCAGGGCGTGCTGGCAATCGATTGCCGGGCTTTGGTCCTTGCCATGGGCTGCCGTGAGCGCACTCGCGGCATGCTGGGCATAGCCGGAACGCGGCCCGCTGGCATCATGACGGCGGGGACGGCCCAACGCCTTGTCAACATCTACGGGCTCATGCCAGGGAAAAGGGTTGCCATACTTGGCTCAGGCGATATTGGCATGATCATGGCCAGGCGTCTTGCCTGGGAAGGGGCTCAGGTGGTCGGTGTCTTCGAGATCATGCCCTATCTGTGCGGGCTCCGACGCAATTACGTGCAGTGCTTGCTGGATTGTGGCATTCCACTGCATCTTAGTCACACAGTCATAAGGGTGAACGGCGCAAAGCGCCTGTCGAGCATCACGGTGGCGCCAGTGGATGAACGGCTGCGGCCACAGGCGGCCCGCGCCTTTGAGGTGGAGGCAGATACACTTCTGCTTTCTGTGGGGCTCATCCCGGAAAACGAGCTGACCCTTGCCATTGGCGCAGAGCTGGACCCGGCCACACGTGGCCCCGTAGTCACGAGCAGGATGGAAACTTCCGTGCCAGGGGTTTTCGCCGCTGGGAACGTTGTCCATGTGCACGATTTGGCTGACGATGTCAGTATCGCCGGGCAGACTGCCGGGCAGTGGGCAGCTGCGTATGCCTGCGGTGGGTCCTCGCCAGGGGGCAAGCGGCTGAGGATCCGGCCCGACGCAAATGTGCGGGCAGTAGTTCCGCAGCTGCTTGTTCTGCCGGACGTGCTCGAGCAAGGGGCTTCACTGCTCTTGAGGGCGGGCTGTCACCACGAGGGGCCTTGCAGCCTTGAGCTCGTCGACGCGGAAAAGGAGCAGGTTCTTGCGAGCAAGGAATTGCCTTATGCTCGGCCAGCGGAGATGATCCATTGGTGGATTCCGCCAAGGGCCGCACGCCACCTCGATAGGGCAAGCCAGCTTCTAGCAAGAATTCGAGTGGGACGGTAATATTACGGTGTGCGAGCAGGAACTCATCTGCATAGGATGTCCGCAGGGCTGCGTGCTGAAAGTGCGGACAGCAGCCGGTCGGCTGGCGGTGGAGGGCAATGCCTGCCGGCGTGGGCTTTCCTATGCTCAGGAGGAGGTTCTGAATCCCCGGCGTGTCCTGACAACGACGGTGCCGGTTGTCGGAGGCAAAAGGCCGGTGGTACCCGTGCGGTCGGTGGCGCCGATTCCCAAGGAGAGCATCCCGCAGGCACTTTCTGAGCTGCGGCAGCTTTTTGTGCGCGCCCCTGTGAAGGTGCACCAGGTGATTGCGCAGTCGGTGGCTGGGACAGGGATTGCGGTGGTGGCGACTTGGCCCGTGTTGGCAATCGAGGCTGAGGAGGAGGTGCAGAGGGAGAAGGAGGCTGGCTAGCGCTGTGAGATCACTGCATTTCGAGGCATATTCCCTTTGGGGAGAGGAAGCTATGAACAGGCGCGCGCTGATAGTGGTTGTGTTAGTCGGGTTGCTTGTGCTCTTGGTGCTTGGCTGCAGCTTCAGCTTAGGCGGCTCCAAGGCGCCGACCGATACGCCAATTATGCCGACGAGCACCTCCACGCCAGCATTGCCAACTGCAACGCCCACGGAACTCTTGTTGACACCAACTGTGGTGCCGTCACCAGCTCCAACAGGAGCTGCGGAAACTGGCGGTATAGAAAGAGGTGGTGGGGCGCCATCAGGTGCTCAAGGAAAGGAGGGCCCTTCGGCCAGTACAGGCACCATCAAGAAGAGAAGTGAGGCCGCTTCGGCCGTCGACAAATTCACCTTCTTGAGCCACACGGGTTGGGTCGACGAAAAGGGCAACATCAGCATTGTCGGCGAGGTGCGCAACGACTCCGACCAGACTGTGAACACGATGGTGGCAGTGCAGGCACTGCTCAGCGATAGCGAGGGGAACGTCATCCAGGGCGACTTTGCAGCCTATCTCGACAGGCCTGTTATCACACCGGGACAGACGAGCAGCTTCTGGGTGTACATAACAGCCGAGGAGCTGGGTGATACGGATCCGCAGAGCATCGTCGACTACGAGCTCAAACTCTGGGATACGGGGCGACCTTCTCCAGATGTGGAGCTGGAGGTTGTGCAAAGCGAAGCAACAGTGGAAGACGATGGCCTTTACATAAGCGGTACCGTGCGCAATCAGACAAACCAAGAATTTGCCGCCATCGCGGTGTACAGCACGCTTTACGATGCTGATGGCAACGTGATCAACGTGACCCTAGATTACCGCGAGCTCGACGTCCCGCTTTCGCCCGGGGAGGAGACCGAGTTTGTCGGCTGGTTCCCGGAGCGCTACGAGGATGCGGAGCGGTACGGGGTGATCGTTACTGGCTTTGCAGAGCCTGAGGCGGAGCGCCGGTCAGCGGAGGATGCGCTTCGTTCAGGGGAGGGTCTGTTTGAGTTCGTCAGCACGCGCAGCTGGACTGAAGAAGATGGGGCGCTAAGCATTGTGGGAGAAGTGCGCAACGTTTCTGGGGAAACGTTCGATAGGCTGATCATTGTGGAGGCTGTTCTCTTTGACGAGAACGGCGAGGTGATCAAGGGGGATTTCAGCGCCTATCTTGACCGACCGGTGATTCGGCCCGGCGAAGTCAGCAGCTTCTGGATCTACGCGCGGCCGGACGATTTTGCTGCTGGTTGGAGCGCTGAGGACGTAGCCAGGTACGAGCTCGCACTCTGGGTGACAGAGGAACAGTCGCCGGATATTGAGCTTCAGGTGCTGGAATCGAGGGCTACAGAGGAAAGGGATGGGCTGCACATCCGAGGCAGGGTGCGCAACCAGACCAATGAAAGCATGGATACTCTTGCGGTCTACTCCACGCTCTACGATGCGGATGGGAATGTGGTCAACGTCACGGTCGATACGGTGCAGCTGGATCGGCCGCTGAAGCCTGGGCAGGAAGCCGAATTTGATGGCTGGTTCCCGGAGCGGTATGAAGAGGCAGATCACTACCTGGTAGTGGTTACTGGCTACCCGTCATCGAGGTAGAGGTGCCGCTGGCGGGGCGAAAGGTGATGCCAGTGTCTTCCCAAGAGCGGGTCGCTTTCCTGGCTGGATGGGCTGAGGGCTGCGCTGCCCGGCTTGCTTGCATGCTGGAGGCGGCCTTGCTGGAAGGCCTGGCGAGGCACGAGGAGCCTGCCCCGCAGTTGCTGGATGGGTATGCGGCAGTGCTTGCGATCTCGTATGTCGGCTCTTGGACCGCGCGCAGCCAGCTTCTGGAAAGCGTTGCCCGGCACTGGCTGGTGTCCCCCGGCGAGTTCCACGCGGTCGATGAAAGCGCCAGGCAGAGGGCACGAGCGTTTCTGCGCAACTCGTGCCTCTGCCTGGCGGCAGCCGTGGGGGGCAGGCCGCAGTTGCTCGTGCCTGGCTCGCTTGAGCGCATCCGCGCCTATCAGCACCCCTGCGGTGGCTTCTTCGCCATTGCGCCAGGGCAAGCCCACGGCATGGTCGACGCGTTCACGACTGCATGGGGTGGTCGTGTTGCGCTGCGGTTTGGCATGAGCGATGTTGCTTGCTCGGCAGGCCACTTCCTGAAGCGGCTGCTTGAGCTGCAGCCGGAGCCTGAAAGGGCCTTCTACTTCGCCTACGACACATACTTGCAATCCCCTGTTGTCCGGGTTCCCTCGCAGCCCGAAGCGAGTTACCGGCTGGCTTGGCAGGAGGGCACCGGAGAGCTGCACCAGGTTGGGGCGCCGATAGCGCTGCTTGCGGAGCTGGCTCTCACTGAGCCAGAGGCGCAATGGCTGGAGCCTCTGAATGGCTACCTGGACCTGGTGCAGACCTTGCGTCCCGAGCTCCTCGCCCAGGATATGCTGGGGCAGTTCAGCGAGGGGCTTGCCTTGGCGTGCTGTGCCCTGCGCAAAGAAGCACAAGGGAAATGCAGCGGCCTGCTTGAGGCCTGTGCACAACAGCTTGTGCCTCGGGTGCGGGGGTGGGAGCAGCGCGGGTCCAGCGGCGCCGAAACAGCCGGATTGGACGAACGCGGCTTTTCGCCGCTCGAAGAGCAGGGTTGGCTGGCCCTCAGCCTGCTGGGGATGGCAGGCGCCCTAGCTCCTTACTGCTAGCTGCCTTGCTACCTGCGCTTCCTCGAGTTCGTGCTGTTCGCAGGCCTGGTGGGAGCGGGCTGGGGCATTGGTGCTGGGTTCTGAGCCGTGGGCGCCAGGCCTTGGTCCTGCAGCATATGGCAATGCTTGTATTTCTTGCCGCTGCCGCACCAGCACGGGTCGTTGCGCCCCAGCTTTTCCTTGCGCGTCGCACGCACCGGGGAGCGGCTGCCTTCATCCCCGCGGTTGGTTCGCAGCTGCCGGGCGGGCGCGAGCGCAGGTGCGGGGGCCAGTTCGGCGCGAAATACAGTAGCAGCCACCTCGCGGGCGATGAGCTCGTTCATTTCCTCGAACATGCGGTACGCTTCCCGCTTGTAGGCCACCAGTGGATCCTGCTGGCCGAACGCGCGCAGCCCGATCCCTTCCCGCAGGGCATCCAGGTCGGTGAGGTGGCGGACCCAATGGGTATCAACGGCGCGCAGGACGATCATGCGCAGCAGCTGCTGCATGGTCTCTTTGCCGTAGCGACGCTCCTTCTCTTCCAGTATCGCCTGGCCAATCTCAAGTACCTTGGCCTCGATTCCCTCTTTGCTCAGGCCTGCCAGGTCGCTTGGCCTCAGGGTGGGTGGCAAGGGCACGAGACGGCCGAGCTCGGCCAGGAGAGCCTTGTAATCCGGTTCTTCGGCGGCAAGATGTCGGTCAAGAACACTAGCTAGCTCGGCCTTGACCATTTCCCACACCAGGGGGCGAAGATCTGGCTGGCGAAGTATTTCCCTCCTCTGGCTGTAGATGATCTCGCGCTGCTTGTTGACGACGTCGTCGTACTGGAGTACATGCTTGCGGATATCGAAGTTGTACCCCTCCACGCGCGTCTGAGCGCTCTCTATGGCCTTTGAGACGAGGGGGTGGGTGATGGGCACATTGTCCTCGACCCCGAGGCGATCCATGAGGCTGCGCACGCTATCCCCGCCGAAGCGGCGCATCAAATCATCCTCCAGGGAAAGGTAGAACCGCGAAGAACCAGGATCGCCCTGGCGCCCAGCCCGGCCGCGCAACTGGTTGTCGATGCGTCGCGCTTCGTGCCGCTCGGTGCCTATCACGTGGAGGCCGCCGAGGGAGACCACCAGTTCCCTGCCCTTTTCGGTTATTTCGGTGGCACGGCGCAGCGCTTCCTGCCACTGCTCTTCGGTAACCTGGGTGAGGTCCACCCCTTGGCGGCGCAGCTCCTCTCGAGCTAGGCCCTCAGGGTTCCCACCGAGCAGGATGTCGACGCCGCGGCCTGCCATGTTCGTGGCGATGGTTACAGCGCCTGGCGCGCCAGCCTGGGCGATGATAGCTGCTTCGCGCTCGTGATGCTTGGCGTTCAGCACTTGATGCGGTATGCCACGCCGCTTGAGCATCTCCGAAAGCATCTCGGATTTCTCGATTGAGGCTGTGCCGACCAGCACTGGCCGCCCCTGTTTGTGCAGCGCCTCGATCTCCTCGACTACCGCCCGGTATTTGGCTGCCTCGCTCTTGTAGACAACGTCCGGGTAGTCGATGCGGATCATGGGTTTGTTGGTGGGAATAACGACCACCTCAAGCCCATAAATGCGCATGAACTCCTCTGCTTCCGTAGCAGCAGTGCCGGTCATGCCTGCGAGCTTGTCGTACATGCGGAAGAAGTTCTGGAAGGTGATCGTCGCCCAGGTGAGCGTCTCCTTCCTAACGCGCACCCCTTCTTTGGCCTCTATGGCCTGGTGGAGGCCTTCAGCGTAGCGCCGGCCATACATCAGGCGGCCGGTGAACTCATCGACGATGATCACCTCGCCGTCCTTCACGATGTAGTCGCGATCGCGCTGGTAGAGCACGTGCGCGCGCAGCGCATTGTCCAGGTACGGTGTCAGGTGGTAGTGCTCCGGCGAGAAGAGGTTGTCGATCTTGAGCCAGGACTCGACCTTGGCGATACCTTCTTCTGTCAGGGTGGCAATTCGTTCCTTCTCGTCGACTGTGTAGTCGACGTCGCGCTGCAGCCGAGGCACCAGGCGGGCGAAGAGCTCGTAGTACTGTGCGGATTCCTCTGCCTCGCCTGAGATAATGAGCGGCGTACGGGCTTCGTCAATGAGGATATTGTCCACCTCGTCGACAATGGCATAGTGCAGCTCGCGCTGAACAATCTGGGAAAGGTCCAGAGCAAGGTTGTCGCGGAGGTAGTCAAAACCAAACTCGTTGTTTGTGCCGTAAGTTATGTCGGCGAGGTATGCCTCTCGCCTGGTCACAGGGCGCAGTCGGTGATAGCGGTCATCACTTGCCTGGTAAGAGGGATCGTACACGAAGGAGCCGAGGCGCGGATCGGCGGCAGCATTCTGAATGACCCCAACCGTCAGGCCGAGCAGGTGGTAAATTGGCCCCATCCACTGGGCCCCGAACTTGGCCAGATAGTCATTTGGCGTGACAAGGTGGGCACCGCGGCCGGCAAGTGCGTTGAGATACAGGGGCATCGTTGCCGTGATCGTCTTGCCCTCGCCTGTCTTCATTTCGGCGATTTTGCCCTCGTGGAGGACAATGCCGCCCATGAGCTGCACGTCGAAAATGCGCTGCCCGAGTGTGCGCTTGCCAGCCTCGCGCACCAAGGCAAATGCCTGTGGCAGGATCTGCGCCATTGCCCTTTCCTCGGCGGCCAGGATGCGCTTGTGCACATCCTGCAGCTCGTAGCGAAGCTTGTCCGCATCAGGCGGGCGACCCTGCAGCTTTTCCTCGAGCTCCCGCTCGCGTTTGCGCAGGTCAGCGGCGACGCCCTGCACTTCGGCCTTCCAGCGCGCCGTCATTTCAGGGAAGGCGTCATCGGGAAGCCGCTCGAATTCCCTCTCCAGAGCGTTGATCCGCTCGACAAGCGGCTGCAGCCGCCTTAGTTCTTTCTGGTTACGATCCGGCAAGGCTTTGCGCAGCAATTGCCTCAGCATTTCTTCTGGCCCACCAGCTATGGCTGACACTCACATTGGCACACTTAAGCCATTATAGCACCGTGTGCCCTGCGGCACACCGATGACGATGTCATTCGTTGGCAACGCAAGATGCTGCATCTGACACGGCCGACTGCGACACGGCGGGACGACTTGTCGGCTGGGTAAGGTGAAGTTACACTGCGCGCGCGAGTGTCACAGTGGGGAGGCCTTCAGTGAAGCTGGGCTTGGTCACCTACAATCTGGCGAAGGATTGGGACATCCCGACGATAATTGGCAAGTGCACGGCAAACGGGTTCGAGGGAGTGGAGCTGCGCACGACACACGCGCACGGAGTTGAGCCACACCTTTCGCCGGCCCAGCGGGCGGAGGTGAGGCGCATGTTCGCCGACTCTCCGGTCACGCTCGTTGGGCTGGGAAGCACGTTCGAGTACCACGCAGCCGATCCGGAGGAGCTCAGGCGCAACATCGAGGGCACAAAGGCCTTCTGCCGGCTTGCGGCAGATGTTGGCGCCCAAGGCGTCAAGGTGCGCCCAAACGGGGTTCAGGATGCACTTGGCATCCCTCGCGAGAAAACGTTTGAGCAGATTGGCCGCTCCTTCGACCATTGCGCCGCTTATGCTGCTGAGCTGGGAGTTGAGCTGCGCATGGAGATCCACGGCCACGTGACGCAGGAACCCCAGAACTTCGCCCGCATTATGGCCTATGTCGAGCACCCCAACGCGAAGATCTGCTGGAACAGCAACCCAACCGATGTGGACGAGAAAGGCTCCATCGAGGCCAGCTTCCGGCTGTTTGCGGCGAGGATTGGGCTCGTGCACATGCGCGACCTGTACATACCCGATTATCCCTGGCGGGAGCTTATCCGCTTGTTGCGTGCAGCCGGGTACAGGGGCTTCTGTCTGGCGGAGATCCCCGAGAGCCCAGAGCCAGATCGCATCATGGGCTACTATCGGGCCCTCTGGGCTGCCTACAACGAGCTGGTGGCGCAACAGAGCAGCTGTTGCTGAGCGTGTTCTTGCCGCGGGAGGCTCAGGCCAAGCGGCTGTTCTCGGCCTGAGCCGTATCATCTAGCGCCTGGAGACGAGGCCCTCCTTCCGGAGCCAGGCAAGGGCCCGGGTGAAAGCTTCGGCTGTCCAGCTGATTTCCTCTTCACCGTGGACTGCAGAGACCCAAAGATGTTCGCTTAGAATATCCACTCCTTCGAGCAGGAGGGCCTTCCTGAGGGCGGGAAGCACCTTGTCGCCCTCAAGAAGCGAGGCGATGGGGAAATCGGCGGGGATATTGCCATTTGGCAGGACTGGGGGGCAGTGGGCTGGTGGCGCAAGGTGAAGATGACACACTGAAGATTCGCCGTAGACACACCCTGAGATTCCTTCGGAATCCAGCACGCGGTTCAGGGCCTGGCGCAGCTCTGCTGCGGCAGCCGCTGCCTGGCGGGTTGGCCAGCCAGTGGCGACTTCGCTGAGCATCGCGATGCCTGCAGCTGCCGTCACTGGGTTAGCATTGTAGGTCCCGGTGTGGGAAACGCGCCCTTTAGCATAGGGATTGGCGCTGCCGAACTCCATGACAGCCATCACCTCGGCTTTGCCAGCCACCGCGCCAGCCGGCAAGCCGCCACCGACGATCTTGCCGAGGGTGCAGAGGTCGGGGTTAATGCCGTAGTACTCTTGCGCGCCACCTGGGCTGTAGCGAAAGCCAGTTATCACCTCGTCAAAAATGAGAAGCGTGCCTGTTGCGGCCGTCATCTCCCGCAGCGCCTGGAGGTAGGCACGGTCGGCTGGGAAACGGCCGGCACGAGCCCCGCTTGGTTCCAGAATAACAGCTGCCACCTCGCGACGCTCCAGCTGCGCCTGGAGCGCGCGTGCATCGTTCTGAGCCAGGACGACTGTATCCTGCAGTGCTGCCGGAGGCAGCCCGAGCGAGGCGGCTGCATGACCTTCAGGCCCGAGTGCACAGTAGACGCCATCGTACCAGCCATGGAAGTGATGCGCGAGCTTTACTATCAGCCTCCGGCCAGTATAGGCACGGGCAATGCGCAGGGCCAGCATTACGGCCTCGGTGCCGCTCATTGTGAACTCGACCTTCTGCGCGCACGGCACGAGCGCCGTAATGAGCTGTGCCCAGCGGATCTCAAGCTCGTGGCTGGCGCCCAGGTGGGTGCCCTTGGCAAGTTGCTCACTTGCCGCAGCCAGGAGCTTTGGGTGAGCGTGGCCAAGCAAGAGGGAACCGTGCCCACCGGCGTAATCGACGTACTCGTTGCCGTCCACATCCCACTTCCGTGGCCCCACGGCGTGCGAAATGTAGATCGGGAACGGCAACATGTGGCGCGCATCGTGAGTCACCCTGCGCGGGATCACATGGCTGGCTTTTTCTGCCAGCTGCCTGGAGCGCGGAAAGTGATTGCAGAACGCTTCGTCTATGCCCGGCATCGGATGTCCTCCCTTGAGCAGTGTGTGCACGGGGGCAGGCGTTTGGTTCCCAAGCCCGCCACTGTCGTAGAATGCGACCTGAGCGTAGCGCGCGTGCTGGATTGAGGCAAATGCCGCTCTGGTGAGGCGCCCATGACGACGGGCCTGCCGAAAGCTGATATAAGGCTTCTGCGGGTGCTTCTGTGGATGCTTGTGCTGGCAGCGACGATTTTCGTCGTCCGCCAAGTGTACGATGTTGTTTCCCTTTTTGCAGATGTGGTGGTACTCTTTGCCGTCGCCTGGCTTGTCGCTTTCCTCATTGGGCCGCTGGCACGCTACCTCAGCCGGGCGAGGGTTCTCAGGCCCCTTGGGCGCCTGCTGCGGTCGCTGGGGTGGGCGAGGTTAGCTTCGCGCTTTGAAGAGGTGCAGCTGCCTTACGCCCTTGCGGTGTCCCTCGTATATATGGGCGTGCTGCTCGCATTAGCTCTCTTTGCTCTTTTCGCTATCCCGGCCATTGTGGATCAATCTGTGGCGCTGGGCCAAGCCGTGCCGAGGCTTGTGCAGGCCCTGCCGGGGCTGCTGCAGTCAGCCCTAGCTGGGCTGCAGTCAGCTCTGGCAGAGAGGGGCATCGCGCTGGAGCTCAGCACTCTTTACGAGCCAGCCGAGATAGCTAAGCGGGCGCAGGAGCTCGGGACCCAGCTTGTGCAGCTTGCCTTTAACCTCGCAACGGGTGTGGCCTCCACCGTGGTCAACATTCTCCTTATCCTTACCATTGCCTTTTACATGAATCTGGATACACCACGGCTCAGGAGGCAGGTTCAGGGGCTCGTGCCGGATCACTACCAGGGGCGGTTGAGCCTGATCGGTCAGTCCTTGAGCCGAACCTTCGGCGGCTTCCTGCGCGGCCAGCTGTTGTTGGCAGCACTTTATGGGTTTGCTGCGGTCTTGGCCATGGTACTGGCGCGGATCGGCATGGCCGTTGTGATCGGCACCATATGCGGGGTGCTCATGCTGGTGCCGCTGCTGGGGGCGCCGGTGGCAATGGTCCTGCCAGCCCTGGTGGCCCTCGCGCAGTCGACCAAAGCGGCACTTTGGCTTTTCATTGTGCTCACGGCCTATCAACAGTTGCTGCTCCAGGTCCTCGCGCCCAAGCTTATGGCGGAAGCCGTTGGCATGCCGCCTCTGCTCGTGCTGGGAGCCATAATGGTGAGCATGCGCCTCATGGGGCTTTGGGGGTTCGTGTTCGGCATTCCGCTTGCAGGTGTGATCTACGCCGTCACCGTTGCCTACCTGGAGCAGGCCAAGATCCAGCGGGAGGCCGTCCCCAAAGAGCTGCCCGGCAGCAGCGGTAGTATCTGTTACGTGCCGGCGACCGGGCCGGGCTGTCTGCTAGTGCCTGAGCTCGGCAGGCGCGCAGAGGATATGGCTGACCTGGCGCGGCTGCTCGCTCAGGGCGGCGTGACCAGCCTGGCCATCTCGCCCTACCAAGATGAGGCGGGGGGCTGGGAGGACTGGTACGCTACTTTGCTTGTGGCGCTCGATCGGCTGTGGGCCAATTGCGGCCAGGTTTTCCTCTACGGCGAGGGCACTGGAGCGATGCTTGCCCTTCTGGCTGCTGCTGAGACGCCAGCGCGAGGGGTGGCGCTTCTCAGTCTGGCCGTGGAGGATGGTCGAATCCGGCCGTTCTGGGAAGATGTGCGCC
>JAPWUW010000065.1 GCA_028275325.1 Anaerolineae bacterium
CCCGGTAGGCAGCGCGGCGCTCCACGCTCGGCTCCCCGTAAAGTTGGGCGACGAAGCGCCAGGAAGCGGGGGAGAGCTCATTGCCCCCGGAAGTGTCCAGAAGCAGCGTGGCGGCATCCCACTGAGTAAGGGTCTGCGGCGTGGGGGTCTCATCATACCAAAGGTGGCGGTCAAATACGGCAAGGTAGACGTACAGCTCCCGTGCATTGTAGCCGACGCGGATGTCGGCATAGTTCCGGCTCGCAGAGACTTCACCGAACCAGGCGATGGCCGTCTGCGCAAAGGGGATCTCTCCTGAAAAGCCTGGGGCGTTTATGCGGGGCAGCGATTCAGGTACACAATTCCAC
Organism: Anaerolineae bacterium; assembly: GCA_028275325.1. Classification (GTDB taxonomy): domain Bacteria; phylum Chloroflexota; class Anaerolineae; order DRVO01; family DRVO01; genus JAPWUW01. The sequence continues at coordinate 348 of JAPWUW010000065.1, forward strand.
CTCATCACGAGCGGCAGGTACACGAGGCTCGCGCCGGTGGGCGGCCGGGGCTGGCCGAGGACCCGGGGCTGACGGGCAAAAATGAGCGTCAGCAGGCCCAGGAGCGCCATCAGCCTGAAGATAAATGCTCTGCCTTTGTGAAGCTCAGCGGCCATAGCGGCCTCCCTATCTACTCTGGATCCAACGTGTGGATTTGCTCAGGTGCGGCGACGTAGATGGCTGGGTCGCCCTGATACCAGGAAATCCTGCCGACTATGGCTACCCGCTGGCCGACGCGGTACAACCGCTCTGGCGGCGCGGGGAAGCGGGCCCAGTGGTCCTGACGGATGATGGCCTTGAAACTGCCCTGATGCGGGCTGGAAAATCCCAGTAGCACCTGTTTGCCGTTGTTGAAGACGTAGCGCAAGATGCCAGTGACGGTTACCGTCTGCCCGGCCCACTGGCGCGCCTCGGTGTGCGCGATGGCAGCCAACAGGTGCTGATCGGCAACAGCCGTGGGGGAAGGGGTCACTGGAGGCGCGGAGGCCGCGGCCAATTGCGGGTTGCCGCTGGTCAGGCAGATGATCGCGCCGTCAGCGCTGCGAAAGTAAATGTTGTCGTTGCTCACCACCCAGGTGGCGTACTCGCTCCAGTACTGGTCGTAGACAGCCCCCTGGAGGTAGTAGATGTAGAATCCATAGTCATACTGGCGGGTGTTCTCCAGCCCTGCGGCGCAGTAGTGCGAGGGGCTGAAGGCGCATGCTCCAGCGTTGTCCTGGGAAGTAACAACTGTCGAAAGACGTTCACTAGTGATTTTTGCCGCGAAACTGCCGCGCGAGTCGGACCGGTCCAGAATTCGCAGGGCAAAACCTGCCTCCCAGTGCGCACCAAACAGGTAATCTGCGGCCATGGATACGTTGGGCTGCTCGTCCGTGAGCAAGAAGGGGTCGGGGTGGCCAGGCGGCCAGTCAAATTTGATAAAGCGCACGTCGCCGCCGCCCAAACCGCTCACGGTGGAATCGTCCAGCACCATTTCGCCAAAGTGGGAATCCCATCGAGGGTCGTAAGCGTGTTTGGCCCGGATGATGATGTAGATCACCTCCTTGCCGTCCGGCAGGCGCTTCACCACTGGCTGCGGGCCCATCGGCACGTAGCCCGAGTCGCCGTAGCCGCCATGGCCGACGTTGGCGATGTACGGGATGTTTCCGTCGTCCAGGTCCAGGACAAAAAGCGCTTGCTCACCGGGGTTGTCGGCAAGGAACTGGCGCATCTCAGCGTTAGTCTGCGGCCAATCGCGCCAGATGCTCTCCCATCCCAGCCGCACCTTGACGAGCACGTAGCCCGCACCGTCTGCGATCACGGGCCAGCCGTAGCGGTACTCGGTCGGGTCATCGAAGCTGCGGCTGGGGTGGACTGGGCGCACGCGCCACTGGCGTGCGCCGTCGCGGTTGCGGATGGCGTGCACGTAAAGGTCTGGCTCTGTGGCGACGATGGCCAAATCGCGCGAGGGGGAATAGGCAGGAGGCACAGCGACGATAGCGCCGGCGTTGTACGTCCAGATTTGCTGCATCGTCTGCTTGCTCACGGCGTAGACTGAGTTGCCCATGGAGAAGAGCACGCGGTCTTGCAAGAGTGCTGGAGGAAGAGGAAGGTCGCTGCTTTCACCGGTTGTAAACTGAGCCACAATGGCACCATCGGCGGCGCGCAGTTTGTAGAGTGTGCCGCTCGCCGATACGGCGAAGACAGCCTGGGTGTCAGCATCATAGGCGACGGTGGAGCGTATAAAGCCTATGCCGCCTTGCTGCCAAAGTTGCTGGCCCGTGGCCTCGCTCAAGGCAAAGACACCATCCGCACCAGCGGCGATGTAGACCCTTCCTCCGCCAGTGACCGGCTGTACGTTACGCGGAAGCGAGCCACTGCTAGTCACTTTGCTTACGCCGCCACTGGCATCTACCCCGTTCCAGATCCAGCGTAGCCGCCAGGGGTGGGGAACAATCTGCGCAGTATACCCGGTATGTTGGGCATCGTGGGCGTGTTGGCTCCACTCTGCAGATGGATAAGCGCCCATCACCAGCGGCAGGTAGGCGCGATGGGCGGGCAAAGTCTGGGCACAAAGGCCGGGCAAGGAAGAGACAGCCAGCCCACTCAAACTCAGCAGGAAAAGGGCAAATGGAAGTTTTACAACCTTAATCGGCATTGTATTAGCCCCTAATGTCAAAAAGCCTTTATCATCATCCTCCAGTTAGGTGCTCTGGGCCCTAGAGTTTGGTTGCATCGCCCGGTGTTGGGGCAAGCAGGTTGCGCGCCTTCTTGACGAGGGGCAGCTAGGTAAGCTACATCAAGCTTGAGATTCTCGCAGGAGATTGCGCGCGCAGGAATCCAGGGTCACCCCCAGTTCGTCACCCAATTTATTGCAGTTGTTGTGGCCGGTTGCCAGAAGATCGTTCGGAAAGCCCGCGCATAAGGGCGCTGTCGCTGGACACGCCCGTTCGAGAGAAACAGTCGCCCATCCAGTTCCAGTCAGACGTCCCGGGTTGTCAGGCCCAGGCCGGCTCAACCAGCTGCTCGCGGGACCTCGCGACTTTTTGCCGTCAATACACGGGGAAATTACCTCAGCTGGGCCCAGCGGACAAGTAAATGACAACAAAAGCTCGCCTTCGTCTCGGTGCTCTATGCCGTGTGCATAGAACGCAAGGTGGTTACAAGAAACTCATCGCCATTTAGACGGTATCCGGTAGAAATGCTGTTGACCCAAATATCGCTTATTCCCTCAATGCTAATCGCCCTCTGCCTTTTCCGTCGCTTTCACCTTGGTACCCATTGACGATCCTGCAAGGAGAGGTGGGGAAAAAGGCTCCCAGCCATGAGACCACAGCCCATAGAGATATGCTCAGGCTACGGCCACTGCGCAGCCAGCCAGCCGTTGGGCGGCAACACGTACGACGAAAATGCCTGAGCCCCCACAAAATCGTGGCGGCTGCCATCAATGAGCGCGCTGCCGCAGGCCCACGAGGGCTTATGCGGCAGGGTCACCGGCCAGGTCTCACTGGGGTGAAGGTTCACCCAGACCCGGAGCCCGTTGTCGTATGCCACAAAGACTTGCCAGAGTTGGTTTTCAATAATGGCCTGCTCGACGCCGGCCAGTTCGCCGTTGACGCCATAGAGAATGCGTAGCGGTCGGGCCTGCGCACACCGTCGGTGAACCGACGCGACGAGCCTCACTTCCCTCTCAACAAACGCCATTACCTGGTCGCTTTCACCCAAGGAGTCGGGGGTGGGGATATAGGCGCCATGGCAGAAGGCAATCTCGCAGGCCATGTAGCGGTAGTGTTCCTCGGCAGTGTAGCCAAACCATTTGGGGCCGTCTATTTCGGAGTGTGAAGACTCATTGAATTGTGGACACTTTTTTCGGCTATCGTGAACAGTGGCGAGGAAGCGGCGCGCTATGGGCTTGGGGTTTCCTCAGAGTAGTCGTTCCAGACGTGCAGGCGAGCCCCTAACTCGTAGAGAGCCTGGCGCATCTCAGCGTGGATAGCGGTTAGGAGCGCCCGCTCCTCGGGGTCGGAGAGACTGTCCACGATGTGCTCTGCGTCATCCAGTATCTCTAGCGTAAGGTACAAGCCCGATCTCAGAGCATTGCGCTCAAGCTGGTTCACGCTCCACTCTCCGCCTCTTGTAGGTGCGCGCCACCTGGTTCTCGAGCTGATCCTCGTCCAGCCTCTGGTTGTCGCGGACAAGCCCTGGATCGAAATCCACCAGCACCGTCTCAGTTACCACTGGCTCAGCCTGGTCGCGCCCAGCCACACCGAGCGTGTGGTTGAAGCGAGCTACAACGATGTCTTGCCCCTTGTGGCGATTGTACACGATGCGGCCTACCGAGGGCTGGCCTGTGACATCGAAGATAACGCGGACAAACTGCCCGCCAAGGACAGGCGAAACGCGCACCCTGTCCTTGTGCCAGAGGTCAACTACGCCGTCATTGTACACGATGCGTATTGCTTCTACCACTCCAGTCGGTTGCTCAGGAAGCTCCGGCGTCTCTATGCGCCAGAAACCCGGCTGCAGGGTTGGCGCCCACGGTGCCTGGTCAGCCGGTGCCTTGTACCTGAGAGCGGCGTGTGGCCGCTGTAGGTTGTAGTAGTTGAGCCAATCGGTCAGGCCGGTGTAGGCTTCGTTAACGTCGCGCGGCAGGGCTGTGCACCAGTACTCACACTCCATCGTCCAGTGGAAGCGCTCAAGCCGTCCGTTCCTCCAGGGCTGTGCTGGCGGTATGAATATGAGCCGAGCACCCAGAGCGAGCACGGTGCGTGCCCCGGCAGTGAGATGGCCGAAGACTGGCATCATTCCTATGCCGTTGTCGCTATAGACACGCTCAAGTGGATGTTGTTCGTCTAATAACAAGCTTTGCCCTAGCAGTATAGTTCTGGCCCACATTTCTGCTGTAACTCGTCTATTAGGATCGCTATTTCTGCCCGGATCGCCCAGCGCTGGCACTGCTAGGGCCAGCCTGGTGTAGCGGTCTTGAATGGTGCAAAGGTAAAGGCGGGTGGCTCGCAGCGACCATGGGCCCCAAGTGTCTATTGTCAGTGTGCCCGGTTCCGTCGGGCGCATGTCGGGGTAGACGCGCAGATCGTGTGGCCCCACCGGCTTGCGGGCAAGGCCAAGCTCATGCAAGTACCTGCCGATGGTCGAGGGCGAAGGCACGTCGGCTGGGACGATGCCAAAGCTGTCCGCCTCACGTAGGACGCGGTGATAGAGCTGACGTGGGCCGAGCCCCTGGTTCTGTTGCCGCAGGGTTAAGATTAGCTCCCAGATGGCATCGCTGTAGAGCTTGGGCCGTCCGCGACCACTGAGACGACCATCCAGCAGCGCAGAGGCAGGGTCCTCAAGGAGGGCCAGCACCTTATAGATGGTGGTGCGGGAGCAGCCTAGCTCCTGAGCGATCTGCGTGGGCGATTGTCCGCGATTGAGACGCTCACTGATGCTGGTGCGCAGTGCTATCGCATCGCTTGCCTTCATGAACACTGCTCCGACTCAGAGATGGCATCTGCAGCAGAAAGGATACAGTCAATGTACGCCATAGCGTCCTCGCCCAGTAGCTGGCATATCTGCTGCCTGCTTGCCCCCAGCGCCTCGAGCACGTCTAGTAGTACCAACGGAGTGACAAGGGAGATCTCAGGCCAGCCTTCTATCTCTTGGAACTCGGCAATGAGGTTAAGGAAGCGACGAATCTGGCGGTTACTGAGTTTAAGCACAGGGCCTCCATGCTGTGGAAAGAGGTTAGAGAGGGGAAGGCTGAGGCAATGGGATGACGATTGCCTTCCCCTCCGAGTCCGCCCCCCAGCGGATACAGGCAGTGTACACGATGTCTCGGAGTAATGCACGCCTTACGGCCAATCCCATTATAACGTGGACAGTCCGCGGGTGAGAGAGGTTCTTCGCTTCGCTCAGAATGACGCGCTACACGTACGCCCTCCGGGCGTAGGGGAGGGGGCTGGGAGGAGGTAGATATCAAACGTGTACAATAGGGGTGTCCACGATATTATGGGTTATTACACGGCGAAATAACTTGGGTAATACCCCATTCCAAAGCGGACGGTATGCGGATGGATGCTCAGCAAGTCAAAATGCACAAGCGGTGGTATCTGCGCGCCGGGCTGTTGCCGGCTCTCATCTTCGGCCAGAACCGCATCCACGAAACCTGCGTACAGCAGGTGATGGCCCCCCTCGCCAATTACAGGGGACTGATGCGCCTGTTGCTCGTATTCCACAAGCTGTCGGTAGGCCTCGAGCGTGGTGCGCAGGCGGGCGTTGCCCTCAACAGCGGCGTTGTAATCCACCTTTTCAGACGGATTGACCGCCGTGGAAACGTCCAGGTAGACCGCACTAGTGTTGTAACGCCGATGGATCTCTGGCGAAAATCGGCTGGCCACGTCACGGCTGCGCTGAGGGCTAAGCAGGAAGGACTGGATGCCGGTACTGCGGTTGAACCAGGCCGTAACCAGGTTGCCCTGGCAGGTAAGGGCAAGCAGTTCGGGAGCAAAGTCCTCACTGTTGGGGTATATGTCCACGTAATTCTCGTGCAGGGCAAACAGGTAACCCGCCCCCCGCGCAGCCTCGCTTAGTTCTCTGAGGCCGGCATCGCCGCCCCAGCGCGGGTTGGCCGGCAGGACCGAGGGGTAGCAGTCGTCATAGCCGCATTGCTGCCAGTTGTGGCGCACCACGATCAGGCCAGTGATGCCCCGCCTGGCCAGCTCCCGCACCATTTGAGCGTCTTCAGCGAAGGCGCGTTCCGCCCACAGGTCGAGCAGGGTCTTGCCCGCTAGCGATGCAAGGTAGGGGGAAGGCGAAGCCGGCAGGCGCGGAAGGACCTCCTCCAATGTGTCCGAGATGGTCACGTATATAACCTCGTGCAGTGGATGGCGTTCTCCCTCCGTGTTGGGCAGGTAATGAGCGGTCTGGCCGAAAGCCAGCGATTTACGAGATACAGCCTCATTCATCGGCTCCAGGCGGGATGCACCGGTAAACTCCCAGTCAAAATATGCGGAGAGAAAATGCTGGCGGTACAGCAACAGGTTGAACAGGGGCAGATAGGGGATGACAAGAATTCTCCCGTCCGGCGTCTCTTCGGAGCGGTCCAGAGTGAAAGCAGATAAAAGCGTGGAAGGCGATTCCACCTCGAGGCGCAGCGTTTTACCCCGGATGGAAAGACGGTAGGTGTAAGGAATGCTTTCCTGCCCTAGGCGCACGTGCCAGTTGACCTCGAGGGCAGCATCGCCCACGATACGGGCTTTATACGTGAACCACTCAGGTTCGGTCTCCCAGATGGGAATGTTTTCTCCCTCCACGACGAAGATCGGGCCGCCATAATTGCTGGGGAAGAAGGGGGCCTCCTCCCCTGCTCTCACCTGCAGATCGTGCAAGGAACCACTGACAGGGGTGTAGAGGTATTGCAGGCGAGTCCGGCTGTCCTGGTATTGCAGGACGTACGTTTCCCCCTGGCGGAAAACGTGGTTCTGAAAGGGTGACGGCGGCAGAGGCGGAGCAAGTAAGTCCGCACGCATGTTGACCCAAGAAGAGGTCACTGTCTCGACCGGGTGAGTATCAGAAGGCGAAGAGTACGGAGGCGTGGCGGGAGGAAAAGTAGCAGATAGAGCGCACCCTGTGGCAAGGGCTCCAACAATCAGAAGGGCTAAAGGCCTGAAAGTCAACATCTATGTCTCCCGAACGGCCCCTCACGGATCCACGTATAGAGTTCCCAACAAGTTCCAGCCGTGAGCCGCATCCCACACGTTCTCATTGGCAAGACGAATGGCATACCGGGGGTCGGCGCGCAGCCTCTCGTCCTGGTCGGGCAGCCACAGGAAAAGGGCGTACTCACCGCGCGGCAGGTCATTGGGCAGGGAAAGCATAGCGGTAAGGGTATGTTGGCCCGGTTCCCAGCGCCTGGGGTCAGCTCCGGTCGCATAGCGCAGGGCAACATCCTCAGACATAAGAAGGAGATAAACGGGCCGCTTCAGCAGCGGGGAGGCAAAGCCCTCGTTCTGGAGTTTCACCTGTATCCGCAGATCGCTGCCGGGCGGCACGTGGGGCGGGAACGTGGCCTCCAGGAGCGCGAGCCGGTACCCTATAGCCTCTGGCGGATTTCGTCATAGCACCCTTGGTCTTTCCAGGCTTGAATCACGGCGGGATGCCAACCCTCGTTCAGCGCGGACCAGTGCAACCGTTCCAGCTCATGCACAGCGGTTTCGCAGTCGGAGCGCGGCGGGTTGGGCCTGCAGGTCTCCCCGCTCAGCGGGGCGAAGCGGGCCATCTGGGAAAGATACCCTTTCCACTCCTCTGCCCTACTCTTGCCACTTTCTGGGTCGTAATAGGTTCCGAGGTCATCCTCGCTGGCCAGAAAGCAGTCGTTGTGATGGCCGAGACGTGCCTGGGGTGCTGAGGTGAAGGCCTGTGCCTCGGTCAGCGGCTGAGGATACCAGGCGATGAAATCTCCAGGATACCGAAAGAGGATAAAGCGGTCGCGTGCCAGGTGCTGGAAGAGCGCGTTACGGATGGCTGCCTTATTTTCCGGTGAGTCCAACCCGCTGGCCGAGGTGTGCCATTCTCCCCAGGCACCGATAAAGCCCGCTTCTATCCAGGCAATTACTTCCTTGTTGGCTTCCAGCACTGGCCCTAGTTGTTCGATGTGCCTCAATGCCCGCGCAAGTGAGGCGTCCGGCTGACCATCGGGGTAGGTTTCACCCTCGTTGTAAGCAAAGCGCAGGATGACCTTCAGGCCCGCCTGGCGCACGGCCCTGAAGCGAGCACCGAGGGCATCCAGATATTGCGGCGGTAAGTCGCTTTCAGTCCAGGCGTGCAGGTTTTCACGCTGATAGGCCAGAGTGTACCCCTGCGCGGCGTAGTTCAACAGTGCCGAAGGGACGAAATCATCTGGCCAATTGTAAAAGCCGCGCTCTTGGTTGGGGATCTCACCAGTGACCGGGACGAAAACCCGGGTCATCGAAGTGCGCGTCGCAACCGGCAGGTAGGCACGCGCAGCGGACAAAGTTTGGGCCCTTAGCTGCACTAAGAAAAAGGCCGCCAGCCCACTTAGGCTCAGCACAATTTGGAGCAATGGCAAGACGTATGGTTTGGCCTTCATAGGTGCTTTTCCCCATTTTCAGCCCCTGCACGGACATATACCCGCTCCCAGAGCGGCTGGGTGCAGGCCCTCTGCTCCTTGCCGTAAGCTACCATCTGCCTGCAATAGTTCTCGTCCATGAGGGCGGCGGCCGCTCCGCCCGCGGGCTGCGTCCCGTACCTGGCCACCCACTTGCGGCACTGATCGTGATAATCGCGGAAGGGGCACGGGCGCAGCCAGTTGTGCTGCGCACTGAGTTTGCGCTTGCCGTAGCCGTGCTCCCGCTGCCAGGCACGGATGGCAGCGAAGAACGGGGCCGCCCAGATGTCGTTGAGAGTGCCGCCCTGAGCGTACACCTGGTGGATGTTGGCGCAAGCGTAGGGGAAGAAAACGCACGGCATCACCTGGCCGTTCCAATCAATGTAGAGGTAGCCCCTGTCTCTCCCGGCCGCGATGCACCCCTCGACCAGCGGCCCGTGGTTCCAGAAATCCAGCAAGAAAAGATGCCTCTTCTCAATTACCTCCCAGGAGCGGTGCCAAAACCTTATTGCCTGCTCAGCGGTCGGCAGCCAGTCCATGTGGCAGCCGCGCCCGATGGGCGTGTACTGGAAGATGAACCCGTAGAAAGCGCCCTGCTCCTGGAAGAAAAAGTCCAGGAATTCGTCAGAGAGTATTTCCTCACAGTTGGCCCGCGTGGCCGTCACGGAGATGCCGAAGGGCACGCCAGACTGGCGCAATTCGGCCATAGCGCTAAGGACTCGCTCAAACGTGCCAGGCCCGCGCCGCTCGTCGGTGCGCTCGCGCATGCCCTCCACCGAGAGCGCCGGGGTGAGGTTGCCCAGCCGGGCCAGGCGCTGCGCCGTCGCCGGGTCAATCAGCGTGCCATTGGTGAACATCAAAAAGAGGCGGTCGGCGTGCTGCTCGACTATGTCCAAGAGGTCATGGCCTGCAGAGCGATATGCCAGCGGCTCGCCACCGGAAAAGACGAACAGGGGGACATTCCAGAGTTGTTCACCCTCGGTCAGCACGCGACCCAGGGTGTCCCAGTCCAGGTGGGCATCGCGGGGGCCGGAATCGGCATAGCAGCCGGCGCAGCGCAGGTTGCAGGCCTGAGTGGGGCTGATGACGAGAAACCATGGCGGGTCACTGCCATGCTCCTCACGGAAGCGACGGGCGCTGGAGCGCTCACCCGGTGGGGGCTTGAGCGCCCGGCTCCACAGGCGGACGACGACCACCGCCACGGCCGGAGAGATCAAGGCCTGCCCGATCGCCCGGTCAACGGTGTGCACGATGGCGGAGTAGATCAGCCGACGCTGCCGCTCAATCTCCCGCCAGGTGGGATGCACGCGCTCCAGGGGAGCGCGCAGCCGCCTCTCCACAAGCCACACCAGAGGCCGGCGCAGCCATCCCTTATATAGAAGCCGGGCAAGGATCGTCCAGGGATCACTGCCAAAACTGCAAATCATAGCCGCCTTCAGCAAGCGCTTCCGCTCACCCTGCTCCCAGGCCAACTGTCGGCCAGGCCCGGCACCTGACAGGCCAGGCCGGGCAGGAACAGCACCCACCGCCAAGTATACTAGACCAGTCAGGTCATCTGCAGTTCCTCAAGCACTCGCAGCGCAGATAGCCTCTTGAGCCAGCAGGAGGCCGCCGACCCTGAACGACCCTGAATGGCAACAACCCTGGTCCCACTGTTGAGTTCAGCGCGAAGCGCCAGCTTCCCACCGACTGCTGGGCAGGCAGGGATAAACTCCACCTGCGGCTGTTCGCTCTCAGTCCACTCCGACCAGAATGCGGCCGTTCTCCACCTGGACCGGGTAGACGGGGAGCGCATGCTCCCGGCGCAGGGCGCCCAACACCCGCCCCACTAGCGGTGGCCAGGGAGCCCAATCGGCCACATCTCCTGTGCGCAGGGAGAAGGCACTGCGATGCCACGGGCAGACCAAATGGTCATCCTCGGTGATGCGGCCGTTTTTCAGGAGAGCACCCATATGGGGGCAGCGGGCCGCCACGGCGAAGATCTCCCCCCGATGCCGGATCAGGAGCACGGCGGCACCGCGGACCTCAACCACCTCCCGCGCCCCCTCAGGCAGGCGGCTTTCTTCCATGACATCTATCCAGGTCATGTCATCTCCTTGCCACGAAAAGGTTCTGCAGCGCGCCCTCCACGTCCGGGAAGCGGAAGGCAAAGCCCTCCTCGAGCAAGCGTTTGGGCACGGCCCGCTGGCCGGTGAGCAGTACGGCCGACATCTCCCCAAGTGCCAGCTTCAGGGCAAGAGCCGGAACGGGCAACCAGGCCGGACGGCGCATTGCCCGCCCCAGCGCACGCGCCAACTCCCGGTTGGTGACCGGGCGGGGCGCCGAGAGGTTAAACGGCCCTCGGGCACCCTCGTGTTCCAGCAGGAAGCGGATTGCCCTCACCTCGTCAACGATGTGTATCCAGGGAGTCCACTGGCGGCCACTTCCCAGCGGCCCGCCCAGGAAAAAGCGAAAGGGGGCCGCAAGTCGGGGCAGGGCCCCGCCCTCGAGGCTCAGCACCACCCCGGTCCGGATGACCACCTGCCGCACGCCCAGCGCCTCCACGGGAGCGGTGGATGCCTCCCATTCCACCGCGAGCTTGCCCAGGAAATCGGAGCCGGGCGGCGCCTCCTCGCCCACCTCCTCGTCCCCCCGCGGGCCGTAGTAGCCGATCCCGGAAGCCTGGACGATGACGGCAGGCTTCCGGCCTGCCGCGCGCACTGCCCC
>JAPWUW010000067.1 GCA_028275325.1 Anaerolineae bacterium
CATTTTGCGGCTGCTCCTGTATGGCCGGCGCTATTATGGCATCCAGCCCTGCCAGGAAGGTTCGCGCAGTGATAACTAGCTCGAAACGCTGAGGTCCAGGCCAGCAGGAGGGACGATGCCACTTTACGAGTATCGGTGCATGGATTGTGACCTTCGTTTTGAGCTCTTGAAGCGCTCGAGTGCAGCTGATGAAGTGGAGTGCGTGCGCTGCGGGAGCGCAAGGGTGCAGCGGTTGTTCTCGCGCTTTGCGGCCCGTTCTTCCGGCGGCGATGGTTCGGCGTCACTGGGTGGGGGTTGCAGCGGGTGTAGCGCCTCAAGTTGTGCTTCATGCCGAAGGCCTTGACAGGGCCAACAAGGAGCGGAAAAGCCCTATGGCTGTGATCACGATCTCACGCGAGCTTGGTAGCGAGGGGGATCTCATAGCGCAAAAGGTGTCTGAGGAGCTCGGAGTGCCTCTTGTCGGCAGGCAGCTTATCGAAGAGGCAGCACGCCGCGCTGGCCTCCCGCAGGAGATCCTCGACGCCAAGGAACGAGAGGCGGCCATGGACCGCTCCTTTTCCTCAAGTGATATGGTGGGTCTTTTGAGGCGCAGCCAAGCCGGCCGCAGGCAACAGCTGGAGGATGCCCTTTACACCAAGTACATGACGGAGGCAGTGATCGCTGCAGCCGCCTCAGCGTGTGTCATCGTCGGCCGGGGGTCACAATTCATCTTGCGGGACCGACGAGATGCCCTGCACGTTCACTTGCATGCGCCCGAGGAGGTTCGCATAGCCAGGGTAATGCGCGCTGAAGGTCTCTCCAGAGCCGAGGCGGAAAAGCGCGTGCGCGCCAGTGACCTCGAGCGGAGCAACTACATCAAGCGGTACTTCAACAACGCGAGCTGGCGGAACCCAGATTACTATGACCTCATGATTGACACGAGCAAGATCTCGCCTGAAGTGGCAGCAGCAATGATCGTGCTTGCTGCCCGCTCGCTCGGCTGAAGCGGTTCCGCTTTCACCAGTGCTCTGGTGTTCCTCAATTGCTTGCTTCGGAGAGTCCATGCCTGTGCCTGAACAGTCACTCCAGGGGGCAGTGCTAACGGTGCAGTTTCTGGAAGGGGGGTCGTTGCGCTATTGCGGCCCAGCGGGCGCAGTGCTCGCAGTGCAGGGCAAAGCGCTGGTTGTGGACGCACGGACGGGGCTAGAACTTTTGTATCTCGTGTCCTACGGCACTGAGCGCGGCGTGCTCATCACTCTCGACTACCGGGGGCATGTTGCAGAGCAGTACGAGCTCCCGGCAGGGGTGACAGCGTGGGGCCTTGTGCAAGGCGTGGATGGCGGGGTGTACGTCGGGCTGTATGGTCCCGCAGCTCTGGCCCGTTTCGATACGAGGGAGCGGAAGTTCGAGATCGTCCATAGGCCGAGTGGCCTGCAGGCTGGTGAAAGCGTGATCTGCGACTTGGCAGAAGGAACAGACGGACGGATCTATTATGGCACGTACCCAGATTGCAGCCTTTGGGCGTTCGACCCTTGCTCCGGCAAAGCCACAGGCTACGGTTGCCTTGCTTCGGCCGAGATGTACTTGCGCTACATCTGCGCGCTGCCAGACGGACATGTGCTGGCGCTGGTTGGCTGCCACCGGTGCCGGCTGCTGGACGTCGATCCTCGCAGTGGCCTGGCGACTTGCCTCACACCGGAGGAGCTTGCACTGCCCTCCGCGTGGGGTCCCATTGCAGTGCGCGGGCGCTATGCTGTGCATTTCTGGGAGCGAAGTGGGCACTGGTTCGTGCGCGCTTATGACTGGGCGGCGAAAAGTTTCGTCGCCGAATGGCCATTGCCTGCGGAAGGGCGACCGGTGCTTCTTCCAGGGCAGGGGGAGTGCCTCCACATTGCAATGGCCGGCAGCGACATGCATTGTGTTCTCGAGCCAGGTGGCCATTGGGAGTGCCAGCAATTCGTAGGACCAGTGCTGCCAGCCTGGCCCGGCATGGCGGTCTTTCAGGACCGGGAGGGCTGGCTTGTTGGCGCTGGCAGCCAAGAGTACTTTGTGCTCAGGCCGGGCTCGGAGAAGGTGGAACCTCGGCCAATCCCGGCGAGTGGGGCTGCCATCGCTCCGCTCGCCCTGCTGTGCTCCGCCGAAGACAAGCTCTGGGGGAGCTACCACCTGGGACAGAGTATATTTCACTTCGACGTTGCCGCTGGCCAAGCGCAGAAATTCGGGCCAGTCGTCTCGGTCGGCGGGGAGGTGTATGACCTGGAGGAGATCGATGGTCGGCTCTACATGGCATCGTACACAGATGCAGTGCTATCTGTGTACGATCCTCAGTTGCCATGGCTCCCAGGCTCAGAACCCGGATGTAACCCGCTCGAGTTGGGCAGGATTGGCCACGAGCAATACCGGCCCCTGGCTGGGATTGCCCGTGGCGTCGGCGGCGCACTTGTGATAGGCAGCATGGCCCGTTATGGCATCGCTGGTGGTGCCATCTCGCTACTGGATCCGGCTGTAGGGAAGCTCACGGTGTATGTTGACCCGATTCCTGAGCAAGCTGTGACGGCCGTGGATGCAGATGAGCAGCTGGTTTACTTCGGCACCTCGGTGCATAGCAACGGGGCCCGTTGCAGCTGGACCGATAGGGCCTTCGTTGGTGCTCTGGACCCGGATACAGGCAGGGTAATGGAACGCCATCCAGTCCAGGCAGAAGGCGTTTCCGCACTGTTCTGGCTGCGCAAGGGAGTTGTGTACTTCTCAGCAGGAGGCAAGCTCTACCGATGGGAGGCGGGCAGTGAGCCTCAATTGGCGCTCGAGCCTGGTCGCATCGGGATCAATGGATGGTGCCGCGCGCCAGGCGAAGCCGCCATCTGGCTGATCATCAACGGGACAGTCGCGAGCTTGGACGCCGAGAGCGAGCGCCTTCTTGTGTTTTCTGAGACTGCGCGCAGGGTGGAGGCGCCAATCGCGGTGTGCACCGACGGGCTCATCTATTGCCGCCAAGGGGTGGGTATCGCTTGTTTCAGCCCACCCGCACCCATGAGGCGAGCGGCACGCCAGTGACGTGCGCCATCAAGGAAGCCAAGTTTTTCGCGCGCCGGTGTCCTCTAGGCGAGGCAATGACTGTGCGAGGGATTTGCCACTTCGCCGTTTGCTTGGTAGAATCAAAAGTTGCTATTGGCTCGAAAGAAGCTCGCCAGTGCGAGGTCGAAAGCCAACCTGTCGATGACGCTCATACCCACTGGTGCACGAGCACCGCACTTTTACTGTAGCATGAGGTCCCCATTACATGCAAGGCCAGCTCGTGAGGTTGGTTTGGCCTCTCTCTTTTGCCTAGTGTGACACGTTTGCCGCGGAGTGTGCTCTTCTCTGAACTGAGCAGAACTGGGGCGACTCAAAGCGCCAGGCCATTCTTGGCAGCTCGCCGGAAGAGACATCCGCGGGTGTGCTGGGCCTGTGTGGCTAGCCGTTATGCGCGAGGAGGGCCAACGCCCTCCTGGTGAGGAATAAGCCTCAATTGAGGGAGAGTTCTCGATGGTTCTGGATGGCAGGGTGGTCAGGCGAAAGTCTTACAGCAGGATCCGAGAGGTCTTGGACCTTCCACAGCTTATCGCAGTACAGCGCGAATCTTTCGAGTGGCTGAAGCGCGAGGGGCTGCGAGAGCTTTTTGATGAGATTTCGCCGATTGTTAGCTTTAACAAGCAGCTTGAGCTCATTCTCGGAGATTACCGCTTTGGTGAGCCGCAGTACTCAGAGGCGCAGTGCCGGGAAAGGGACATGACCTATGCGGCACCGCTGTGGGTAAGGGTGCGCCTCATCAACCGAGAAACCGGGGAGATTTCCGAGCAGGAGGTTTTCCTCGGTGACTTCCCGCTCATGACGGAGAACGGCACGTTTATCGTGAACGGGGCGGAGCGCGTAGTCGTCTCGCAGCTCATCCGCTCGCCGGGGTGCTATTTCACGCTCGAGGAGGATCGAGTCACGGGCCGGAACCTCTGCATGGCCAAGCTAATTCCAGACAGGGGTGCGTGGCTTGAGTTTGAGACTAGCCGGCGGGACGTGATGGCCGTGAAGGTGGATAGGAAGCGGAAGTTGCCCGTGACTCTGTTACTGAGGGCGCTTGGAGCGATTGATGACGGGACCGCCTTTTCGCCGCTCAAGGAGGGGAGCGACGAGGAACTGCTTGCCCTTTTCGAGGATGTCATCCGCAGCGAGGACCATCACTACATTGCCGCTACGATCGAGAGGGATCCAACCAAATCGGCCGAAGAGGCGGTAATCGAGTTCTACAAACGGCTGCGTCCTGGCGATCCTGTCACGCTCGAGAACGCGCGCAGCTTCCTCCACTCCCTTTTCTTCGATCCGCGCCGGTATGATCTGAGCCGCGTGGGGCGTTATATGCTCAATCGGCGGCTGCACGGTGGTGGCACTGAGACGCGCCGGACCCTCGTAAAAGCGGACTTAGTGGGGGTGGTCCGACGCATGATCCAGCTGAACAACGGCGAGGGCACTGGAGATGACATAGACCACCTTGGCAACCGCCGGGTGAAGACGGTGGGCGAGCTGATCCAGAACCATCTGCGCATGGGCCTCCTGCGCATGGAGAGGGTTGTGCGCGAGCGCATGAGCATCAGGGACCCCGAGAGGTTG
The DNA here is from genome assembly GCA_028275325.1 of Anaerolineae bacterium. Taxonomy (GTDB): domain Bacteria; phylum Chloroflexota; class Anaerolineae; order DRVO01; family DRVO01; genus JAPWUW01. The sequence goes on from JAPWUW010000067.1 coordinate 4,621, forward strand.
ACGCCCGTCTCGCTCATCAATATCAGGCCTGTGGTGGCGGCGCTGCGGGAGTTCTTCGGCGGTAGCCAGCTCTCTCAATTCATGGATCAGACGAACCCGCTGGCGGAGCTGAACAACAAGCGGAGGCTTTCGGCCCTGGGCCCAGGAGGCTTGCACCGGGATCGGGCTGGCTTCGATGTCCGGGATGTGCACCACAGCCACTACGGGAGGATTTGCCCTGTGGAGACGCCCGAGGGGCCGAACATAGGGCTGATCGGCTCGCTTGCCACCTATGCTCGAGTTAACGAGTACGGGTTTATCGAAACGCCTTACCGCAAGGTCATCAACCGAGTGCCGAATGACCCAGAGAAGCTGACTGGGGAGATATTGCGCGAGGACATAGTGCATGAGGGGGAGCTCATCGCACGCGCTGGGCAGGAAGTTACCCGCGAGCTTGCGGAGCTCATCGCCTTGGTGCCGAAAGAGGAGATCCTCATCAGGCCCAAGGTGCTGGACGAGATTGTCTACCTGAGCGCCGATGAAGAGGAGAGGTATGTCATTGCCCAGGCGAACGCGCGGCTCGATGAGCATGGGCGGTTCATCGACGACCGGGTGGACACGCGCCAGGGTGCAAATTACAGCATGCAGCCCATCGAGCGGGTGGCGTACATGGATGTATCGCCCAAGCAGGTCGTGGGGGTTTCGGCAGCGCTGATCCCATTCCTGGAGCACGACGATGCGAACCGAGCCCTCATGGGCTCGAACATGCAGCGCCAGGCAGTGCCGCTCATACAGCCGGAGGCCCCGCTGGTGGCAACAGGGGTTGAGGTTCGGGCCGCCAGGGATTCTGGGCAGGTGCTGCTGAGCCAGGTCGATGGCGAGGTGTTGAGCGTTACTGGCGAAGCAGTGGTTGTGCTTTCCGACGAAGGCGAACCGGTGGTGCATTCGCTGCGGCGATTCTGCCGCAGTAATCAGAGCACCTGCATTGATCAGAGGCCTATCGTCGTGCGAGGGCAGCGTGTGCGCAAGGGGCAGCCGTTGGCGGATAGCTCTTCCACCAGCGGCGGCGAGCTTGCGCTCGGCCACAACGTGCTTGTGGCCTTTCTCTCCTGGGAGGGTGGCAACTACGAGGATGCCATCATCATCTCCGAGGAGCTCGTTCGGGATGACAAATACACCTCGATACACATTGAGAAGCACGAGGTGGAGGCGCGGGATACAAAGCTGGGGCCGGAGGAGATCACGCGCGACATCCCGAACGTGGGGGAGGACGCGCTCAAGGATCTGGACGAGGAGGGCGTGATTCGCATTGGCGCCGAGGTTGGGCCTGGGGACATTCTTGTCGGCAAGATCACGCCCAAGGGGGAGACTGAGCTCACCCCTGAGGAGAAGCTCCTGCGGGCGATTTTCGGCGAGAAGGCGCGGGAAGTCAAAGACACCTCGCTGCGTCTGCCGCACGGTGAGAAGGGCAAGGTTGTCGACGTCAAGGTCTTCACGCGGGAAGAGCATCGCGATCTGCCTGCAGGCGTGGATAAGATGGTGCGGGTGAGCGTGGCGCAGCGGCGCAAGCTCACTGAAGGGGACAAGATGTCTGGCCGGCATGGCAACAAGGGGGTCGTCTCTCGCATTGTTCCGGTCGAGGACATGCCTTTCCTGGAAGATGGCACACCGGTGCAGATCGTCCTCAACCCGCTTGGGGTTCCTGGGCGGATGAATATTGGTCAGATTATGGAGACGCACCTTGGCTGGGCTGCCGAGCGGTTGGGCTTTCAGGCGATCAGCCCTGTCTTTGATGGTGCCAAGGAGCGGGAGATCGCGGCGGAGCTGGCGCGCGCGTGGCTGATGGATCGCGCGTGGTACAACCTGCGGGATGTGGCGTGGGAATGGGCTTCATCTGTGGGCTACGGGCCTCAGGATATCGAGGACGATACGGAGGTCCGGCTTCTATATGCCGCTGCGAACTTCTCGGGTTACGATTCCGGACGGTTGTTGCGGGATGTCCGCTACGCGCGGGAGGTTACGCTGCGGGAGTGGCTACGGGCCCAAGGCTACGAGCCCGACTTGGTGCTCATTCCGCCTGAGGAAGGAGACCGTGCGCGCCGCGAGGCTGCGGATGACTTGGCACGGAAGATATGCTGGCGCACGTGGATCCAGGACCGCGGCTACAGCACTGAGGGCATTGCGGATGAGGAACTCGAGCAGGAAGCCATGCGGGTGAGCGCTGAGACGGGGTGGCCCGTGCCGACCACTGGTAAGATGAAGCTCTACGACGGTAGAACCGGCGAGCCCTTCGATCAGCCTGTCACGGTCGGCTACATATATATGATGAAGCTCGTTCACCTTGTCGAAGACAAAGTCCACGCCCGCTCTACAGGTCCGTACTCGCTTGTGACGCAGCAGCCTCTTGGCGGCAAGGCGCAGTTCGGCGGCCAGCGCTTTGGCGAAATGGAAGTGTGGGCGCTGGAGGCTTACGGAGCAGCGTACACGCTTCAGGAGATGCTCACGATAAAGTCCGATGACGTGACCGGTAGAGTCAAGACTTACGAGGCGATCGTAAAAGGCGAGCCAATTGAGCCGCCGGGTGTTCCGGAATCTTTCCGGGTACTGGTGAAGGAAATGCAAAGCCTGGGCCTTTCCATCCAGGTGTTCGACGAGGAAGGCCAGGTGATAGAGTTTGGCAAGGAGCAGCCGGAAGAGCGGATTCCGCGCTTGCCTGGTGGCTTGACTGGCATTCCAGGGTTGACAAGGGGAGGTTAGCTTTGCAGGTCAATGACTTCAGCCGCATAAGGATCAGCTTGGCCTCGCCGGAGGAGATCCTTTCCTGGTCTTACGGCGAGGTAACGAAGCCCGAGACGATCAACTACCGTACTTTGCGGCCCGAACGGGATGGCCTCTTCTGCGAGCGCATCTTCGGGCCGACACGGGATTTTGAGTGCTATTGTGGCAAGTACAAGAGGGTCCGCTATCGTGGTGTGGTGTGCGACCGCTGCGGCGTTGAGGTGACGCGCAAGGAAGTGCGCCGCGAGCGCATGGGCCACATCAAGCTCGCCGCACCTGTGGCGCACATTTGGTATGTGAAAGGTGTCCCCAGCCGGCTTGGGCTCTTGCTCAATATCTCGCCGCGCAACCTGGAGCGCATCCTCTACTTCGCACAGTACATCATCTACGAAGTGAACGAGGAGATGCGCAACCGCACTGCTGCTCGGCTGCAGAAGGAGGCAATGGCCGAGATTGAGCAGATCGAGCAGGAAGCAGAGGAGCGCATAGAAGGGTTGCGCAGTGAGTTGGAGCAGCAGGTCAGCGGTGTGCAGGCAGAGCTGGAAGCGCAGATGCGGGCAATTGACGAGGAGCTTTCTGCTCGCGTGGACGAACTGATGTCCGAGACGCGCGCTATCCAGCAGTGGCTCGAGGAGAGGCTTGGGCGGACGGCGCCGGGCGAGGTGAAAGTGAACGCACTGGGGAAGGTGCTGGTGCGCGAAGGCGAAACGATTGCCCGCGAGCATTTGCAGCGGCTGACCGAGGCAGCGGAGGAGCGGCTGACGAGCCTGCAGGCTGAGGCGGAGGCCCGCCGGGCGGACATCCAGCGCGTGCTGGGGATGAGGCGGGACAAAGCTCAGTTCGAGCTGGAGCAACAAAGCGAGGCCATCCGCGCTGAGGCGCAGCGCCGGATCGATCAGGTGCGCGCCAGGCTGGAGGAAGAGCTCGATGACTTGGCAAGCATCCAGGAAGGCGAGTTGGTGAGCGAGGCTCGCTACTACGAGCTCACGGCCAAATGGGGCAACATATTCACGGCCGGCATGGGCGCTGAGGCCATCTATGAGCTCGTGCGCAAGCTGGATCTGGATAAGATGGCAGAGCAGCTTCGCCACGAGCTGCGCACAGCCAAATCCAAGCAGCGCAAGCAGCGCGCCGCCAAACGCTTGCGAGTTGTGGAGGCATTCCGGAAGTCCGGCAACAGGCCCGAGTGGATGATACTGACGGTTCTGCCCGTCATTCCGCCAGAGCTGCGGCCGATGGTGCAGCTGGACGGCGGCCGGTTTGCCACGAGCGACCTCAATGACCTATACAGGCGCGTCATAAACAGGAATAATCGGCTGAAGAGGCTCATTGAGCTTGGCGCGCCCGACGTCATTGTGCGCAATGAGAAACGGATGCTGCAGGAGGCTGTCGACTCCCTTATCGACAATGGTCGGCGCGGTCGCGCCGTCTCTCGTTCCGGGAGGCGCAAGCTCAAGAGCCTCTCGGATATGTTGAAGGGCAAACAGGGACGGTTCCGCAGGAACCTTCTTGGCAAGCGTGTCGACTACTCCGGGCGCTCAGTGATAGTAATTGGGCCTGAGCTGCAGCTACATCAATGCGGGTTGCCTAAGACAATGGCGCTCGAGCTGTTCAAGCCGTTTGTGATGCGCCGGCTGGTGGAGAAAGAAGTGGCGCATAACATAAAGAGCGCCAAGCGCATGGTGGAGCGGATGGCGCCGGAGGTGTGGGACGTGCTGGCTGAGGTCGTCAAGGAGCGGCCAGTGCTCCTCAACCGAGCGCCGACTCTGCACAGGCTTGGAATTCAGGCCTTTGAGGTGGTGCTCATTGAGGGCAACGCCATCCAGATCCACCCCTTGGTGTGCGCTGCTTTCAACGCTGACTTCGACGGGGATCAAATGGCGGTACACGTGCCGCTGTCGGACAAGGCTGTGGCCGAGGCACGCGAGAAGATGCTCTCCACAGTCAATCTGCTGAAACCGGCTAGCGGCGAGCCAATCGTAGGGCCAACGAAGGACATGGTCCTTGGTGCCCATTACCTGACCACTGAAAAGCCGGGGGCGAAGGGAGAAGGGAAGGTCTTCGCCAATTTCGAGGAAGTCGAAATGGCTGTGGCCCTCGGCATTGTGCACCCGCGCGCTCGCATCAAAGTGGCGTACGAAAAGGACGGACGCAAACAGATGCTAGAGACGACCGCAGGCCGAGTGCTCTTTAACCTGATCTTGCCGGAGCAGCTGCGGTTTGTGAACCGAGTCATGGACAAGTCGGCGTTGAACGAGCTTGTGGGCGAGTGCTACAACAAGTTGGGGCCCAAGGCCACCGCTGAGATGGTCGACCGAATGAAGGAGCTTGGGTTCCGCTATGCTACACGCTCGGGGGCCACGATCGCCATAAGCGACATTGTGGTGCCGCGCGAGAAGGAGCGGATCATTGCAGAGGCGACGGCGAAGGTGGAAGAGTTAGACCGCCTTTATCGCCGCGGGTTGATCACCGAAAACGAGCAATACCAGCGAACGGTGGCGATCTGGAGCAAGGCCAAGGATGAGCTTACCGAGGCAGTGCAGAGGGAGCTTGACCCGACCGAGTCGCTGGGAGCTATGGCAGCCTCTGGCGCAACTAAGGGGGGCATAGGTCCGATCTCGCAGCTGGCCGGCATGCGGGGGCTTATGGGCGATCCTTCTGGGCGCATTATTCCTCTGCCTATCCGCTCCAGCTTTCGTGAGGGCTTAACGGCTCTGGAGTACTTTCTCTCGACGCACGGAGCTCGCAAGGGCCAGGCCGATACCGCACTGCGCACGGCGGACGCGGGCTATCTCACCCGGCGGCTGGTCGATGTAGCGCAGGACATTATCACAGAGATCCCTGATTGCGGAACCGAAGCTGGCATCTGGATCGACAAAGCCAGCTCAGAGCGGATAGGGGAGAGCTTTGTCGAAAGGATCACGAGCAGGGTGGCGGCGGCACCGGTCGTCGATGAGCGCACAGGTGAGATCATTGTCGACCGGAATGAGCTCATCACAGAGGACATTGCGCGGCGGATCAATAGCATGGGCATAGACCAGGTGTACGTGCGCTCGCCGCTCACCTGTGAATCGCGCTACGGTGTCTGCCAGCTCTGTTATGGCGGGGACCTGGCGCGCGGAGGGCTCATCGCTGTCGGTGAGGCAGTGGGTATCATCGCCGCGCAGAGTATCGGCGAGCCAGGCACGCAGCTCACGCTGCGCACGTTCCACACCGGAGGCGTTGCTGATCGGGAAGATATTACCCGGGGACTGCCGCGCGTGGAAGAGCTGTTCGAGGCCAGGGTGCCAAAGGGCGAGGCGATCATTGCGGAGATCGATGGTGTTGTGGACATCTACTGGGAAGGGGAAGTCCGCAAGCTGAAGATCTCTTCCACGGTGGTCCATACCGAGGAGCACGAGATCCCAGAAGGCCACGAGCTCTTGGTGAGCGATGGCGAGCGTATCCCGGCTGGGGCCGCTATCTCTCGCGACCGCAACGATGGGGCAACTGCCATTGTGGCCGTGCACGGCGGGGAGGTCTTCTTCGATGGCTCCAAGGCCGTGGTCCGCTACGAAGACACAATTGAGTACGAGTACGAAGTGCCGGTCTCGGCACGGCTGCGGGTCGAGAAAGGCCAGTTCGTGCGCGCTGGCGAGCAACTTACCGAAGGGTCAATCAACCCGCGCGAGCTGCTGCGCATCCTTGGGCGCGAAGCTGTCCAGAAGTACCTGCTGGAAGAGGTGCAGGCTGTCTACCGCGCGCAGGGTGTGACGATTCATGACAAGCACATCGAGCTGATCATCCGCAAGATGCTGAGCAAAGTGCGGGTGCGCACGCCCGGCGATACCGAGTTCCTGCCGGGAGAGCTCGTTGATCGCTTCAAATTCGAGGAGGTCAATGCGGCCGTCATCGAGCAAGGTGGGGAGCCGGCGACGGCACAGGACGTTCTGCTGGGCATAACCAAGGGTGCCCTGAGTACAGACAGCTTTCTTGCCGCTGCCTCGTTCCAGGAGACAACGCGCGTTCTGGCCGATGCTGCTGTGCGCGGTGCGGTAGACGAGCTACGGGGCCTGAAGGAGTGCGTCATCATTGGCAAGCTGATACCCGTAGGGACCGGGTTCAAGCCGCGGTTGGGTCCCCAGCTGGAGGCTGGCAAGAAAGAAGAGTTTGTCCTGGCACCTGGTGGCTCAGCCGAGGTGGCCAGCAGTGGCGGGGAGCATGGGCCGATAGGAGAGGAGCCGGTGGCCTTGCCGTAACGGGGACGTTGCTTACCAACAAGGGGCAGCTGGCTCTCTCAATGGGCAC
>JAPWUW010000068.1 GCA_028275325.1 Anaerolineae bacterium
TGCCAGAGCGCGCACCCGCTCCGGCACTGGAGGCAACTGCAAGTAGCGGCTGCGTATTGCGCTCGGCACCTCAGGCCCGGCCAGACGGAGTTCCTGCACAGTGGGGCTTGCGGTGAGAGACAGCACCTCATAACTTGCCAGGCTGCCGCGGACAAAGGCGAGGTCGTCGGGCCCACGGTAGCGCGCACGAACGTTGACCCCAAAACGCGCTGGCTCCGGAATCGCGTAAAGCAGCTCGTCCCGTGGCACCAAGATCTGGATGCGCTGGAGAGTAGCCTTTCGACCAGGAGATAGAGGCTGAATGCTCTCCCCAGAACGCAGCTGTTTCGTGTCCAGCGCGCTGTTTGCCCAACCTCTGCCAGTGTACAGGTCGTAAGTCATGCCGCGCAGGTACCTGGAGACACTGGGCACGTCCTCAAAGCCATGTGGCCCCGCAGCAACTGGAGGCGGTTCGTCCGTCCAGACCTGCATGACGACCGTGTCCTGAGGCCTCACCTCTCCGCCAAGCGAGCGCGCGGCTGGCATCACAGCTGAAGGCGCACCGCTTGCCCCTGGCCAGGCCGGGCCTCGGGCGCGCAAGGCGGGGAACCACCAGTGCGCAAGCTGCACAAACCTCTCCCACGGCTCCCTCGCCACGCTCCAGAAAGCTGCTGAGATCCGGCTGCTCCCGAACCCCGGTAGCGCGATACCGAACACGAGGGCCACGGCGATGATGGCAATGCTCGCGCCCAGGCTGACCGGCCTGACCCCCTCATCGGGCTCCGAGGAATCGCCTCCTACCGCAAGTTCCGCGCTGGAGATCGTTCTTTCCGCTAGCAGCAACAGGCAAACCGCCACAAAGCAGAGAAGCTGCGACCTGCCTGCAGCGCTGAAGAAAGCACTAAGGGCAATCACAACCCCGGCGGGCAAGGAGCCAAGAAGCGGCTCCCCATGAGGGGTGGCCCCCCATGCTGCGCAAAGCCCGCACAGGAAGACCGCCCAGCCCACAAAGAGCGCCGGCACAAGCGGGTCGTCAGTCGCCCCGCCAAGCCACAGCACTGAGCACCACCACCAGAAGCGCTGGCCTGCTTCGGCCAGCCCATGCCACCAGGGGGCACTCCGCGCATACACCGCGGTTGCCACCAGGAAGGCCACACCGCCGCCACACGCCCCAGCAGCCACCCACCAACGGCGCCTTCTTCCGGCTGCAAACAAGCCAGCAGCGAACCCTGCCGCCGCACACGGCCACAGCCGCCCCACAAGGGGTAGCCACCCTCCTGCCGACAAGCTGGTTGGCACAAGTAGCGTCGCCGCCAGGGCAAGGGCTGGGCCGAGCCAGCCGCGCGTGTAAAGCAGCAGTTCCTGAGCTAACGCGACTGCGCCCATATCTCCCGCTCCCGACCAGGAGCGGCTTCACTAGGGTTGGGCGCAGCTGCTGCCACACTCCAGCGCCTGCGCCCACGAACCAGGCGCAATCGCTCCCAGCGCGACCTGGGCCAGGTGATCTGCCCCTTGCCAACCACCACACAGCGCACACCCATCGCGTGGAGCTGCCGCACCACTTCCTCCACGCCCAGGGCCGCGCCGAACGATTGCGCATCCACCAGCACAACAGTTAGAGAGCGCACGGCTTGCCGCACGCACTCCACAGCCGGCAACAACCCGCGGCTGAGGGAGGTGGCGATGATGATGACACCCACCCCTCGGGAAAGAAGAGCCTTTTCCGCCTGGCAGACTCTATCGAGCGACCACGAGCCCGCGGCTCGCAGGGTCGCGAGCTCCCTGAGGAAAAGCCAGAGCTGCCCTTCGCCCCGTGCAGGATGCAGGCATACCCTTCGATCGCCGTAAGCGAGCAGGCCGACAGAGAGCGACGCGCGCAGCGCACGTGCGCCGATGGCGGTGGCAGCAAGGACTTCGTGCTCCTCAGTGCAATCGTCCTCTGAGCCAACCTGAGCCAATGCGTCCATATCGAGCACCAGCCAGGTTCCTCCCATTGGCTGAGCTTCAAGCTCCTTGACCATAATCGTGCCGGTTCGCGCTGAGGAAGGCCAGTGAATGCTCGCCAGCGGATCCCCTGGCACGTGCGGCCTCACGCCACCAGCCACTGCCTCGCGCATCAAGCTGCGCTCCGAGCGTGCCCGCCCACCGGTGAGATCCCCGCGCACCTGCACCTGGGCCGGAAGCTCCCCGATGGGCGGATAAACCAGCACCTGCGCAACCACACCAGCCCTGCCCTCGACTGAAAACAGCCCAAACGGATCCCCCGATGATACTGACCAAGGGCCCAGCACGTATAAGCCGCGCCTGCGGCAGACCGTGCTCACACGCCATGAGCGCTCCGCCTGGCCACCACAAGAAACGAGCTGCTGTGCTCGATGCTCAGGAAGGGTGGACAAGTCGTCAATCCGCAGCACCAGCGCGGGGAACAAGCCACGGTTGGCAATCAAAAACTCTTCCACCACTTGATCGCCAACCTGCGCGACTGTCTGCTCTGTTCGGCGCGCCACAACAATCGTGCGCGCAAGCGACATCGCCCAGGCAAACGCAAGCGCAAACACGACGCCAAACGTGTAGAGCAGGAAGCGCCAAACCCAGTGCGGCATCAGGAGCTGCTCTACGGCAATGACCAAGAGCAGCAATGCCAAAACCCGCCCACGGCGCGTTGGACGAGGACGCTGGCCCAGCCTGACAACATTAGAGCGCACTAGCTCAGCCTCGCTCGCCTGTCCGCAGCCTGGGTCACCAGCTGGGTAAGCGCCAGCTGATGCAGCTCAAACACCGGGGATGACAGGGCGCGGGAAGAGCTCGTCGAGCCTGGCCAGGATCTCTTCGGGTATTTCAAGTTCCACAGCCCGCAGGTTCTCCTCAAGCTGAGCTACGCTTGTGCAGCCAAGGATGACGCTCGTGACGGCAGAGTGGCGCAAGCACCAAGCAATGGCCAGAACGGCCGCGCTTGTACCCATCTCCCGCGCCAGGCGCGCAAGTTCCTGCCCCTTGCGCTTGTTCTCCTCCGTCCAGTAAAGCTGCATCATGACTGCGTTCTGCTCTGGATCTGCGGCGCGAGTTCCCGGCGGTGGAGGCGCACCGGGCTCATACTTGCCCGTGAGAAGCCCGTGTGCAAGCGGCGAGAAGACAACATTGCCGATCCCAAGGCGCATGGTTGCCGGAAACAGCGAGAGCTCAGGGTACCGGTAGAGAAGGTTGTAGCGGGGCTCACTGCAGGCGATTGGCCGAGCCCCCACAGTGGCCGCGATGGCATTTGCTTCCACCATGAGCTCTGCAGGCCACTCGCTCACCGCCCAGTACAGAATCTTCCCCGCCCGCGCCAGGTCCTCCATGGCGCGAACAGTTTCCTCCAGTGGCGTCTCTGGGTCCGGCCTGTGGCACATGTAGATATCGACATAGTCGACACCGAGCCTCCGCAGGCTGGCCTCGCACTGTTCCCGGATGTGCTTGGCGGAAAGGCCGCGGTCATTGGGGCCAGGCCCCATCGGAGCCCAAACCTTCGTCAGGATGACGAGATCTGAGCGGGGGAACTCTCGCAGGCACTCGCCAAGGACGCGCTCTGCGTTGCCCTTGTTGTACGCATTGGCCGTATCGAAGAAGTTGATGCCAGCCTCGTAGGCACGCCTCACCAGGGCGCGCGAGCTCTGCAAATCCAACTTGAAGCCGATAGTGAGGTAGCTGCCAAGCCCCAGCGCGCTGAGCTTGATCCCCCACTTGCCCATCTTCCGGTATTGCATGTCTTAGTCCTCCGAGTTTTTCTGCCGAACGTGCGAACCTTACACAGCTTATCGCTTAGACCAGAAGGCCTTCCAGGTATTCAAGAGAGGCGCTGCGGCGGGCCTGGATCCACCTGCGATCCGGCAACAGACGCCGGGCGAAGGCGATCCCGGCTAGCTGCCCGCGCAACCTGGCCCTGGCTGCCTCCCCCTTCCAGGACCGCAAGGCCTCCATCGCTATCCGCAGCTGTGCCAGCACAATGGCCCGCCAGTGCCGCCGTATGAGAGGCGACGGCATGTTCTTCACAAGCACCGCCAAAGTGTTTCGGCCCGTATAGTAACTGGCCAGCGGCCCGCCTCCCGTCGCGCTCAGCTGGTGATAGACTATAGCGTTTGGCTCGTACACGCACCGTGCGCCAGCAAGCTGCGCTCGCCAGGCAATGTCAACATCCTCAAGGTACATGAAGAAGCGCTCGTCGAACCACCCTATGTCGGCAAAAAGGGTGCGCCGGTATGCTGCAGCAGCACCACATGGCCCAAAAACGTAATCCCTCTTGTTGTACTGCCCCTTATCTTCCTCCCACACACCCCGGTTGCGCGGCAGGCCATCCTTGCCATAGAGGTCGCCAGCGGAGTGAAGCGCCGAGCGCCTCCCCAAAAGCCGGATCCGCGATGCGGCCATGCCACAATCGGGCTCGCTCAGCAGGGCGTCCAACAAACTCTCCAGCCATTGCGGCTCGGCTTCCGTGTCGTTGTTCAGCAAGACGAGCACTTCACCGCGCGCCTTGGCCAGGCCAGCGTTGGCAGCACCCGCAAAACCGCGGTTGTCCTTCAAGCTCAACACGCTGGCCCAAGGGAACCGCTCCTGAACCAGCTGGACCGACTCGTCTCGGGAGCCATTATCGACGACAATCACCTCAAAACCCCGGAAGGTCTGGCGCTCAAGCGACTCAAGGCACCGGCAGAGGTAGCCCGCGCCATTCCAGTTAGGGATGACCACGCTAGCTAGCGGCAAGCCCATCGCCTGTGCGGCCGAGGTACTCCGCGAGCGCTTCCTGCCAGGGCCGCAGCCGGATGCCCAGAGCTGTAGCGGCTGCGAAGTTGCGCAAGGGCGAGTAAAGTGGCGGCCGCGACGGCCGCTCGTAATCCCGCAAAAGCATCGGCCGAATCGGCACCCCAGCCAGGCCTGCCCCATCCAACGTGGCACGCGCGAACTCGTAGCGCGAGCAAACCCCTTCGTTGACCAGGTGGTACGTGCCAAAGCGCTTGCTCGACACAAGCTCCACAAGCGCCCTTGCGAGGTCGGGAGCATAGGTCGGGGAGCCAACCTCATCCACTACCACTGCAAGCGGCCTTCCCTCCTTGGCTGCCCGCAATATCTTCGCCGGGAAGTTGTTGCCCCCTGGGCTGAAAAGCCACGAGATGCGCACTATGTAGTGCCACGGCACCAGCTCACGCACGAATTGCTCCCCCATCCACTTCGAATACCCGTAGGGGTTGATTGGGCGAGGAGCATCTGTCTCCAGGTACGGCCGGCGAGACTCCCCGTCGAAAACCTCGTTCGTGCTTATGTAAACAATAGGCACACCCAACTTGGCGCAGGCGAGCGCTACATGCTGCGTCCCCAAGCCGTTGACCGTGTAGGCCAGGTCCGGGTTCAGCGCGCAGCCATCGACATCAGTGTAAGCAGCAGCATGAATGACAAGCTCTGGCTCCCGCGAGCAGATTTCCTGCACGATCTGTGGGTAGGCACAGATATCATGCTCTGGCAGGTCGAGGCCGCAAACGGTCTGGTCCAAGAAGGCCTCCATCAACTGCCGCCCGAGCTGGCCCTTGTGGCCTGTTACCAGGACGCGCATTGTCCCCCACCACAGATGCAACCTGCCGGAATCAACGCCTAATCCTCGAGAGGATCGAACATGGATTTATCGGCGCCACACTCAGGGCAAGTGAAGTCATCAGGCAGTTCCTCGAAGGGAATGCCGCCGTTCTCTTTGGGGTCGTATACCCACCCGCAGACCGTGCAAACCCATCTTTTCACGATAGACCTCCCCCATCGACAAGCTCAAGTTGAGATACTGTATATTGCTGGGCTGCCACAGTCAACAACTGAGGTCACCTTTGCCGAGCTCCGCAAGGCGCAAGCGATAGCGCACCATATCTTCCATAGAAAGCACCACCAATCTCCTGCCAACCGTTCTCCTCTGCCACCTTTCTCCCCTGTTCCGCCACAGCTAGCCTGGCCAGCTGCCCCCTTGCTAGCGCCGCACGGATGCAACCTAGCGCGAAGTTCGCCATTTCCGAGGCAATCCAGCCCACACTTGGATCTGCCCCCGCGGGCACAGCCACTTTCACCTGCAGGTGCGGAAACGCTTCCACAATTGCGCCAGGGCAATAGCCATAAGGCAACACCACCGACAGCCCTGCCCCTTGGTTTCCCGCAGCCCACCTCTCGAGAAAGGCCAGGCTGGCGTTCAGCCCAGCAGGACCACGGCCACACTCACCCGCCAAACCGAGCACTGATTCCCACAGCTCATCGCCATCCCCGCTCATCCAGCAACCAACCATAGAACGCCAGAGCTCAGTTCCCGCCGCGACCGGTGGCGGTGGTCCTACAACGAACGCAGTGCCCGAAGCCATCGGCGCATGCGTCGCGGCCAGGGGAACAGGGGAAACGAATAGCAGCTGCGCTGCCGCATACAGTGGCGCCGCTGCCGCCGCCGCCTCCGGCGTGAAGTGGCCGACAACCGCGAGAACCGTCGGGTCCGAGATGAGTTCGCGCGCCCTCGTCTGTGCCAGCACAGGCGAGCCGCCGTCGTCCACTGCCCAAACGACGATCTGCACTCGCCGGCCAAACTTCTCCGCATCCTCAGCCACCCGTGCGCGCACAGCCTGCAGCGCGGCGTAGCCCGTCTGCCGATGAAGCCCCTCGAACGGTGCGACCAGTGCCAGCCGATAGAGCTGCGGCGGCCGCTCGGCGCGTGCCGCCCACCCGATCAGTGCCGCGAAGAGGAGAGGCACGGCAACAGCCAAGATGTACTCAACCGCCCTGGTAGCGCGATACGTTGGCAAGATGCTCCTCAAAGCTGGTGGCGAAGGCGTGGCTACCATCCCCACGGGCGACGAAGTAGAGATAAGGCACCTGTGCCGGGCGGAGCACAGCATCGATGGCAGCAAGCCCGGGGTTGCATATCGGCCCAGGTGGCAGGCCAGCATTGCGATAGGTGTTATACGCAGAATCGGTGCCCGTAATGTCAGCTGGCAAGAGCGGCACTTTCCACCAACGGCCAGTTTCCCGTTGGAAGCCAAGGGCATACTGGACGGTTGGGTCCGCTTCCAAGCGCATACCGGCTCGCAGCCTGTTGAGAAACACAGCCGCGATGATTGGCCGCTCTTCCGCAAGGACAGCTTCTCGCTCAACGATGCTGGCAAGAGTCACCACAGCATACGGGGTGAGGCCTGCAGCCTGAGCTTCCGCCCTCCTCGCCTCGTCAAAGCGCGAACTGAAGTTGCTCACCATGGCCTGCAACACGTCTTGCGCTGAGGCATCCTTGGCAAACCGGTAAGTGTCTGGAAAGAGAAAGCCCTCAAGCGAGCTCACCTGAGGGGGCACCTGAGCCCAGCCCGGCAAGTACTGCTGCGCCGACACCCGCCCGAGCTCCACTATCTCAGCGCCAATCCCCAAGAGCTGGTTGCACGCCTCCGCCACCTGCTCAAGGCGCCAGCCTTCCAGGACCACGATGGTGACTTCCTCTGGCTGGGCATTGAGCAGTGCAACCGCCACCTGCTGAGCGCTCATGGCCGGTGAAAGCAAGAAGGTGCCAGCTTCCACGCTCCTATCCAGCCCGTGATACTGCAGCAGCCAGCGCAGCGCGGACCCGCTGCGCACGAGCCCGGCATTCTCCAAGCGCAATGCCACATCGCTTGCCGTCTCCCCTGGCCGGACGACAAAAACCTGCGGCGGGGCATCTGGGTCATCGCTCACCGGCAGCAAGTTAGGCTGTTGTGCAGCCAGTATCAAGGCAAGCAGCAAGCGCCGCAGCGGCGGGTTATTATCTGCGGCGCTTGCTGCAGCGATTTGCACGCCCACGAGGGCCGGCCGCACAAGCACATAATAGGCAAGGGCCGCCACACCAGCACAGCCAAGAAGGCCAACCAGAATCGCCGAAACAAGGGCATGAGGCCGCCGCACCTTTCCTCCTAAGCGCCAGGCCGACCCAGGCTCTCGAGATATTCTTGCAAAACCACCGCTGCAGCAGCCGCGTGTTCCTTCACCCTCCTCTCAGAGCGCCTGAAGCCGGCCTCCAGCAGTTTCTCCTGTGCTTCCAGTGTCGAACGCACCTCAGGGCGCAGGACGAGCGGCAGCCCCACCCCTTCAGCCAGCGCCTGCGCGAAGCCGTGCAGCTCCTGGTGACCAGGCCTCTCCTGAGGTTGGCCGCATTGCGGGCAGCCGACCACAAGCAAGCTGGCCTGCTGCTCCTGCACAATGCGCTGCAGTTGCCTCACAAGCTGCGCCTTACCTTGAGCCCGCAACGTTGTCAGGGGCCGGGCCAAACGCGTCTCCGTGCTCCCCACAGCCACCCCGATCCACCTGCTTCCGAGGTCAAGCGCCAGGACGACGGGCACCCCGCTACCTCACCTCCACATGGATCCGGATCCCAACCTGGGGGAGCGTGCTGAGCCACGCCGGCCAGATTTCGACCACGGGTGGGCTGGCCAGAGGGAACCGCTCCTGCAGAACCCCCGCAGCAGCCTCGGCAGGCAAGCCAGCAATCGCCCGACGCACATCACCCGGGTCGATTTGAGCACGAGCTATGCCCCTGGCCAATGCGTGCACCAGCCAACCGGCCTGCCCTGGTTCCGCACCGATTATATCTGTCTCCAACCCCTGTGGCGTAAGCTGGTAACCGCCGGGCACCACCCCCTGCAAACCCGCGAGCGCTATCTTGCTCACATCTTCGCCCGAGAAGACGAGCTCGCTGTACTCCACACTGAGCGTAACGGTGAGCTGGTCCGCGAGCTCGCCAAGCAGTTTGTCGTACCCCTCGTTCAGAATTCGCTCCCTTACCAGCGACTCTCGGATGGGGAACTCGCCGGGCCCCAGCTGCTCCTGCACTGCCGCATGCGCTTCGGCGTCCAGGCGCTGCAGCAGCGCCGCCCGCACTCGCTCACGGTCGGCTTGCGTCACCACTCCAGCCTGTCGCACTGTCCCGCCCTCGATCGGCTGCTCGTTCACGACGCTGAGCTGCGCCGCCAATGGACCATCGATCGTGTTGACAAGGTACGGCCCCACGTTGCCCTGCGGCCCCGGGTCGATCGCCTCCACTTGCACAGCCACAGTCGCCCCAGCCACTCCAGGCAGAGAAACTTCCTCCAGGGTCCGGTAACGCACAGCCTGCCCAGAACCAGTGCGCACCACTGTACCGGCTGGGACAGTCACAGGGGTGGCGCGCCGGTTCACCAGGAGCACCACGCCACTGGCTCTCTTGTCGGGCACGTCCTGCCTCGAAAAGACAGGCTGGCTCCAGCTGCCGTGGACTGTCACGACGACGCGCCTTCCAGGAATTGCGGCGGAACCGTAATCGACCCCGCCGAGCCCAGGCACAACGGCCGCTGTGACCGCGGCCTCCACGCGGGTGGAGGCCGGATCTAGCACGACATTTGCCTCTGGCAAGAGCATCGCCGCACCGAGGCCGAGGATGCCCGTGAAGGCGATGACAAAAAGCAAAGCCAGGAGTTGCGGCACAAGCGCTGCTTGAGGGCCCTGAGAAGGTCTCTGGGGCCTGCGCCGCAGAGCGCGGCCGCCCAGAGGCTGCGGAGTGCGCCATCGCCGCGCCTGCTGCGCCGCAGCCACACTGGCAAAGACGGAGAAACCTGCCGCCGCCATGGCGTCTCGCACTGACGCATCCTGCGTAACCACCGCCACACGCAACCGCCTTTCCCGGCTGAGGCGAGCAAGCACCTTTGCCCCAGGGCCCAGCCGCAAGGCCGGCGTGCCCCGCTCTATGACAAGCAACGCAGCCGGCTCAGAGGCGGCAAGGAGCTTGGCTCGAATTGTGGCGAGCGAATCCTCCGGCCCGACTTCGATGATGGCAGCCATCAGGGCTCAACCTCTAGGCCAAACCGCTTCCCAAGATGCGCGAGGTCCCTCCTGCCAACCAAGGCATGTTCAGCGGAATCCGCCTTCCAGGCCCAGTCATCCACACTCAAGGTCAATCCTTCGAAAGCAGGATCCAGATGTGCGGGGCCAGGCAGCACACGCCGGCACAGGCTTTCCAGAGGCAGTCGCTCGGCCTGAGGCCACCTCTCCCAAAGGTGCGGAGCCCGGCGCGCGAGCTTATCTACCAGTTGCTGCATTTCCGGCAGTTCTCGGCAGCCACCTGTGAGCCACACGCGCCCTGGCAAGGGTGCGTATTCCCGGAGCCCCTCCACCAGCCGGTCGCATGCTGCGTTCAGCGCCTTCGTGAAGACGCGCCTCACTCGCCGCGAGAGACGCTCGGGCAACTGGCCTGTGGCATAATGCAGCGCAACCCGCTCGGCAGACGCAGGGGATAAACCATAGGCCAGCATCAACCAGCGCGCAAAGTAGGCGCCCCCCGCCCTGCGCTCCACCTTGCAAAGCCCTTCGCTGCCATCCCGGAGCACGTAAGCCCGCAAAGCACCCGCACCACAGTCCAAGAGCAACCCGGGCGCAAGCTCCCGCGCTACACGAAAGATCCAGCTCCACCCTGGCAGGAAGTGCACACACCGAGCACCCGCGCTCCGCGCCCATGCCCTGAGCCGAGCAAGCAGGCTCTCAGCAGCTAGAGCCACCCAGGCCCGGCACCGAAGTGGCATGCCATGGAGATAAACAGGCGCGCTAAGGCGTCCCTGCCCCGCAGCATAAAAGCAGACATCGATCACGCCGAGGAGGCGTTGCGGCTCCTGCTCATTTGCACCATCCGCAGCCACCGCGCCAAGCGCACATCGGAGCGCGGCCAACACCAGGCGCCGCAGCTCGTCGCGCGCCTGATCTTGCGGCCGAGCGCCCTCGGAGATAGCTTCTCCGGCCACTAGCCTCACGTGCTCGCACGGTATCAGGCAAAGCAAGACGTGGGGCTCAAGCGTGCGAGCAGCCAAGGCTGCCCCCTCCTCCAGAGCAAGCTGCAGCGCCTCGCTTGCGGCAACAAGCTGCTCCTCAGGAGGCCACTGCGTTGTCCCATCTGCGCCAGCTCGCCACCGCACCCTAGCCGTGCCCACGACTGTCAGAAGCCCTGTCGGGCCCTGGTGGATGACGATGGCCTTTGCGCCCCAATAGCCCAGCTCCACCGCCGCAAGCGCGCCACCGGCCAGAGGCGCTGGCAGCGGCACTTGCACTCAGCAGGCCTCTCGCTGCGCCTGCACAGCGGTGCGCACAAGCGAGGGCACTTTGGCGAGCGCCTCACCAATCCGGCTCACATCCCTGCCTCCCGCTTGTGCCATGGTCTCCCTGCCACCGCCGCTGCCGCCGACAACCTTGGCCACCTCGCGAACAAGGTTGGCAGCACTTATCCCTCGCTCCACGAGATCTTTCGTCACAGAAGCCACAAACGTGGGCTTGCTGCCGATGACGGCGCCCAGCACGATCACCCCTGATTGCAGCCTTTCCCGCAGGTAGTCCGTCATCTCGCGCATGGATTCGATGCTCTCGGCCTCCACTTGGGCCGCGAGCACCGGGATCCCCTCAACCTTTTCCACGCCCTGCAGTGCAGACGAAAGAGCTGCCACAGCCGCCCTCTTCTGGGCCAACGCCAGCTCGCGCTCCAAGGTCTGCACCCGCTCCAAGAGCTGAAGCACCCGTCGATCGACCTGCTCCGGCTCGCAGCCCAAGAAAGTCCCGGCCGCCTCCACAGCCCGCAGGCGCCCTGCTACCAGCCGATAGGCATGCCGACCTGTGACCGCTTCGATCCGCCT
>JAPWUW010000069.1 GCA_028275325.1 Anaerolineae bacterium
GCCTGCACTTCCCCAGCAATGGCAGCGCCTATCATCTTCTCAGAGGGAAGCGGCACAGCCTTCACCTGCATCCGCCGGCCGGTTGACGTCCGCCTTTCCACCGAGGCGAACCCGCTCAGAAGCTCTTCGAACAAGTGCTGCTTTTCGGGGGAGTAAGCGATTACAAGCGTTGGTGGCTGCGGTTCACTGAGCCGCCGTACCGACGCAAGCGCCGCCCAGCAAGCCGCTGGCAAGAACGTCACCGAAACGAGGAAGAGAAATAGCCCGAGGAACGGGTTGATCCTGCGCCGGCGCTGTCGCCTCATCTTCCCCGGGTCCCCTTGGCTACTGCTGCAGCACGTTCAGCTCAAACCAGCGCAAGAGCGCATCGAGCACTGCCCGGTCTGGCGGCCGCATCGCCGAAGAGCGGGGGATCACCGTTTGGATGCCCTGCTCGCGCCAACGGACGAATGGGCTCCCCTCCACCTCTAAGGAGGCCTGCTCGTTCACAGGGCGCAGCCCGTAGAAGACTGCCTTCTGCTGCACCTCCGGCGAAAGCAGGTAGCGCTCGAACTCCAGGGCAGCGTTCTTCTCAGCGGCAGTCGTTTCCAGCCCCATCCAGATCGTGAAGGGGAAATCGAACCAGGTGATGTACTCGGGGTAGATGATGACAAGCGGCTCCTGCCAGCGTCTCTGGATCCCTTCCATATGGGCGAGCAAATCGCTTTCCAGAAGCTGGCCGCCATCGCCCATGGAGTAGCCAAACAGGGCAAGGTCCTCTGCCGAATAAGCGCTGAGGCTGCTGAAATCGGTGACAGCGCCCATGAGTTCCCCGAGCCACTTCTGAAACTCCGGGTTGGTCACATCCTCGACACTGATGCGCGTCCGACCGTAGTACTCCCCAGCAGCAGCGACCATGGCGGCAAGCCCGCCGACATTGCGCTTGGGGTTTGGCACAACCAACTTGAAGTACCCCCAACTTGCTTGCCCGCCGAGCTCCGGCCAGCCACCTTTGGCGATGGCAGCATCATGTATCGCCCGCCAGCTCACCTCCCCGAACCTCTGCTTGAGAATGGCTGCACGGCTCTGGTAGATGCCCCACGTGAAGAGAGAGATCGCCACAGGCCTTGCCCGGTACTCGCCATCGGTGAGGAACACGTCTCGCCCCATTTTCTCCTTCAGGGCGAGGTTCACGAGCTCGACCAGATAGCGGCTGTCCGGGATCCATACCGTTGGCGGTCGCTCGAACTCACCACGCTCAAAGCGAGCCTTGGCCGCAAGCCCATCAACTGCTATCACCTGCACCACAATTGGTGCGCCATCGAGCTTGCGGCCAAGGGCGTTGAAGCTTTCCGCTGCCTCTCGCACCCATTGCTCGACGGGCAGCGCACAGGCCACCGTCACCACCAGCTTCTCTTGCCGCGGCGGCTCAAGCGCCGCACTCCCCTGCTCTCTCAGCAAGTAGGAAAGCCCAACTATGCCCACTGCCAAGAGTATCACGGCCACAAAGATCAGTCGGGTGCGGGACATCTGCCCTCTAGGCCATGTTCAGCGCGCTCAGGCCAAGCCGAGCCGTCGCTTGCGCTCCGCGAGCTGTTGGTCGATCTGCCGCCGCTCCAGGATCTCATCCATCCGGGCATCGAGCCGGCTGGCAAGCATCTCGCTGCGAGCCTGAACCTTGTCGAGTCGCGCCCTGATGCTCTCGGCTACGCGCGCGATGTCGCTATCGCCAATGCCAGCAATGTCATCCAGCGATTGAACTGCCTTGAGAGTGATCTCCTTCGAGCGAGCCAGCTCAAGAAGTGCGCGCAGCTCCTCGCGCTCCTCCTTGATCGCAGCAAGGCGCGCCTCAAGCTTCAGCCGGGCATCCTGAAGCTTCTCATACTCGGCCCGCTGCCGTTCCACCTGCTCCCGGTAGCTCTCAACCAGCCGCAAGGTCGAGTTGAGCTTGGCCTGCGCAGCAGTGGCCAGCTCTTCCTTGCCTTCCTGCAGCAAGAGGTCGATGTTGCGGTCCAGCTCTCTGGCCTTACCTTCGTACTCCTCCTGCTTGCGCTGCAAGGTCTTGAGCTGGCCTCCAACTGTGGCCACCGCATCTTCCAAGTCCTCGAGGCTGCTCTCGACCTGACGGATGTACTCGTCCAAGACGGCTATGGAGTTGCTCTGCAGCGCCCTGTCCACCAACGCGTGCAGGTTGGCGCTGATCAGGGTTTGCACCTTCTCAAGCAGCGACGCCATGGGACCCACCTCCCTCATCTGCCATACTTAGCGCCTTGCCCCACCGCAACCTCAGCTTCTGGTGCCCGCGGCCAACTGCCAGATGATCTCACAATTCAGCGCAGGGGCAAGCGCCCTGTTGCCCGCGCATTGTACAGTAACCTTTCCACTTGAAGCCAACGGCTCAGCCACGGTACCCACCTCCCCAGCGCGCGGCCCTGAAACGAGGCGTACGAGCTGGCCAACCTCGAGCTGCGCAAGCGGCTCCACCTCGGCAGCGCGCACGTTGCTTGCGGCCGTCGAGGGGCAGACTAGGAGAACGCGCCCCGCACGCGGCAAAGCGTAAACGGTGCGCCCGTCCACCGACTCCAGCGCGCGAAAAGTCGCTTCATCCATCGGCTGTGTGCCAAACCCGCCGGTGAGCACCACGGGCACCGGCAATGCCTGCTTGAGAAAGCCTGCGCGCAAGCTGCCAAGAATCAGCCCCTGCACGCCAAACTCGGCGGCGCGCGGCAGTACATCTGGATGTACCCCAGCTCCGGCAACCAGCACTGCTCCGTGGCACGTGGCATCGATGTGTTCCGGTTGCAGCGGAACTGCTGGCCCAGGAACTACCACCCTCACAAGCCCCGAGAAGCTCGCCCCCAAGAGAGCAGCACCCTGAAGGAGAGCTCCCTGACCAGCCACAACCAGCCCCTGCCCCGGGTAGACATCTACCACCCTGCCTGGCAGGCAGCCGCGGACAGCCACCTCCCTAGGAAACTCCTCGAGGAATGCAAAGCCTGCCCCAATGGCCACCACCCGTCCATCCGCAGGCGCCACCGCACGGCGAGAGAAGAGCCCACCCTCTCTTTGCGCGAGGACTTCCCCGGCACGCACCGACTGCCCCTCGCGCACCAGCAGGTGCTCTCGCACCTTCCTCGGAGGCAGCCGCAAGGCCCTGGCAAGGTTAACCGCACCGACCGCACCCCGCTGCACGACATAGCCCACCACATCGAAAGGGGTAACCGCATCCCCAACGTTCACGATGACGCGGCCAGGGCCTGGCAGGTCGAAGCGCTCGCTGAACTCACAGTGTTGCGCCAGAGCCAACACAGGAACCACCGGCATGCTCAGCCTCCCAGCGATGCGAGGTTGGCACGCACTGCCTCCGGCTGCGCTACCGCCTCGGGCAACGGGCGCCCCCGCGCATCTATCAGGAGGCCCAAAAGCCCTCCATCCAGCTCTGCTTCCATCGGCTCACCTGGGCCAGCGCCAAGGTCAAAAGGGCGACGCGGCCGAAGGGTGGCGCGCATCCTGCTGCCGCCAGGCAGCGGTATCCTGACCAACTCCCCACACGTCACAGCACAGCTCAGCCGTGCGCCCTGGCCGCTCTGCCCTTCAACGAGCAGCGCTTCCCTGCCAGGGCGCCCCTGCCCCATGGGCGCAACCAGCGTGCCCAGCACTGTGATGTCATCCCGCTCCAGTGCCGAACGCACGGCTTCAGGGTTTGCCTGCGCCAGCGCCCCAAAGGCCGAGGCAAGCCCAAGCCAATCCACCGCCAGCCGGCAGATCCCAACTGGCTGCAAGCCATCCAGCAAAGCAAGAGCTGCGGCGGCTGCCGGGTGAGCGGAGCTGAAGACGGCGCCACCAGCAACGATAACGTCTGCCTTGGGCAGCGAGCCCTCTTCCAGGCCCGCCTCTGGCCAGGCCAGGCCAGCGGCAGCACGGACCTGACCCAACGCCTCGCGCACGAAGGCGAACTCAAGCTCGCAGCTGCGCTCATCCTCGCAAGCAAGCCAAGGTCTAAGCCCGCGGTTCGCAGCCCAATCTGCAATGTCGTCCTCGCCAAGTCCGCTGGTCAGCCACCTACGTATGCGGGCTGGCCCAACAGCCGCAAGCAGCCCCGTTGCTCCCTGCCCGAGCCCACATGCCTGCAGCACAAGGTGCGCACCCAAGCCGGTATGAACAAGAGCAGTCACTTGGCTGCCAACGTCCACCGCCAGCACGCTGACACCAGGGCGGCTGTAGGCGTTGAGCAACGCCAGGGGCAACGGCAGCAGCCTCTGCCCACACCACTCCCGGATTGTCGGCAGCGCACTCCCCTTCCCCGGCGCAAGCGCAAGCTGCAACAGGGCCAGCTCCGCGCGCAGCGCCCCAGGGTTGGGCTTGCGCCCATCAGGGCACGGGTTATCGACTGTGCGAACCGCCGTGCGCTCCGCGACTGCCGCGATGGCCGCCTGCCGCAACGGGGCTGGCCCAGCATAAAGGACGAGAGGCCTATCCTGTGGCCGCAAGAGCGAGATCGCCACCGCAATGGCATCCACAAAGGCAACGACGGCGCGATCCGGCTTTGCATCCGCCCCACCGACGATGAGCACAACCTGCGGCGCCTCATCGCGCAGCTTCTGTGCAAAGCGCGCAAAGGCTTCCGCTGCCGCCGCAACCTCCTTGCCCGACACCTGGCCGATGAGCTTATGTGGCGTGCAGCGCAGGGCGCTCAGCGCATAGCGCAGGCTCGCATCCTCCCTCAAGGCCGCAACTGCCACACGCAAGGGGGGCAGAGCACTCAGGCTGCAGCCAAGGCCATCCACCCCTGCCCCAAACGATTCCGGCACTATGGGCAACCCGTCTATGCCGAGAACCCTGCGCCCCGAGATACCTTCCAGATCCCGCACGGCCGCCACCAGCGGCGCTGCCGGCTCCCGCAGGTTGCCGACAGCCGCCAGATTGGGGGCGATGCCCTTGGCAATGAAACGGTGACAATCCCCCACCCTATCCACCAGCCCAGCCTTCACCGTCGCGTGGCCCCAGTCGATGGCCACGAACGATTCCACCTGGCTCTGCACCGCTAACCTCCCCGAACATCGCCGGAAGCCCCGCCGGCTGCATGTACCGCTAGGTGCACAACAGCTGGCGGCAAAAGCACCTCGCCATCCTCCCCGACGGCCTCAGCTACCAAGACGTGCCTGCCCAAACTGAGAGGCCAGAAGACCCTGTAGGGGGGCTGCTTCAGCTCTGCCAGGGGCTGCCCGTCAACCTTCAGGCGCACAAGGCTTTTGGGCGGCGCCTGCACCTCCACCAGGAGCTGCTGAGCGCTCTCTGGCACGTCTGGCGCCAGCATGTAGCTGCCATTGGGCGGAGGGCTCAGGAAGGCAATCACCGTCTCGCTCTCCTGCTGGCCACCAGCCGTGCTTCCACGGAGAGCGGCCAGCGCCTGACCAGCATGCAGCGGGCACTGCTCGGTGGGCTCTGTGCCCACGATAAAAAGCTCGCGCCTCGCGTGCGGGCATTCTGGCCCGGCAAGAAGCCCACTCTCTGGGCAGATGATCCTCTCCACAATACCATCCGGCCGCGCAAAAGGCATCGGCGGCAGGGCGCGGTGCGCCAGCAACATGACATCATGCCAGACAGGCGCCGCTCCCTCTACTCCGGAGATCCGGCCCATGCTTTGCCCATCGGCGTTCCCGACCCAAACGCCCACTGCGATCTGGGGCGTGTACCCGATTGTCCAGTTATCGCGACAATCCGTCGTTGTGCCTGTCTTCACGGCCGCCGGACGATCCAGCGAGAGCGCCCAAGCCTCCCCGAAGCCAGGGAGGCGCGCCTTGCCATCGCTCAGGATGTCGGTGATGAGATAGGCAACCTGAGGGGGTAGCACCTGCTGGTCAGATGCCTCGGGCGCCTGCCAGAGCACATGGCCCTGGGCGTCCTCAATGCGCACAATGGCTCGAGGCGCGACGTAGCGGCCACCACGGGCAAAGACGGCATAAGCTGTCGTTAGCTCAAGCAACGAAACCTCGCCGCCACCAAGGGTCGCAGCGAGGCCCAACCGCGCTGATGGCCGCAGGCTGGTGATCCCCAGGCGACCTGCCATATCGAGCATGGCCGGGAGGCCTATCTCATTCAGCACCTTCACCGCCACGACGTTATAGGACGAAGCCAGCGCCTCGCGAAGCGTCACGCGCCCGTGGAAGCGTCCGTCGAAGTTGACAGGCTGGTACGGCTCAAGCTCTGCCGTCAGGAACGTGGCTGGCTCATCCGAAAAGACACTGCCAGGAGAAAACCCCTGCTCGAATGCGGCCGCGTAGGTAATTGGCTTGATGGCGGAGCCCGGCTGGCGCAGGGCCAACGCGCCGTTCACGGCCCCGCTGATTCCGGCGTCGTCGTAATCGGGGCTGCCAACCATGACGAGGATATCGCCCGTGGCGACGTCCAGCACTACGATGGCTCCATTCCTCACCCGTAACTCCCGCCCGGCACGTCGGGTTCGCTCAAGCGAGCGCAAGTGCTCTTGCAGCACCTGCTGCGCCCTCTCTTGCAGGGCTACATCCAGCGTCGTGTATATGCGCAGGCCCCCGCGGCGCAGCGCCGCCTGGCCCACCAGCCCCTCCGCGAGGCTCTCGACATAGGCCACAAAGTGGGGCGCGCGCATGCCGCTGCCAAACCTCACGAACTGCAGCGGGGTCCGCGCAGCCAGCGCTGCCTCGGCCGGCCCGATGAAGCCGCGCCGCTGCATGAGCGCCAGCACGGAGAGCTGCCTCTCTTTCCACGCCAACCCCACCGCCGGGTCATAGAGCGAAGGCGCCTGCGGCAGCCCAGCAAGGAAGGCGCACTCGGCCAGGTTGAGCGCCTCCAGGCTCTTGCCGAAAAAGGCCCTTGCAGCAGCCTCCACCCCGTAAGCCTGCCGGCCGTAGTAGGTGGTGTTGAGGTATAGGGCCAGGATTTCCTTCTTTGAGTACATGGCTTCCACCAGAAGCGCCAGCACAGCCTCACGCGCCTTGCGGCGCAGGGTGCGCTCAAATCGCTCGTCCTTGAGAAGCAAGTTGCGCACGACCTGCTGGGTGAGCGTGCTGCCACCAGAAATCGCCCTGCTGGTGCGCACCCAGCTATATGCCGCGCGCGCAATGCCGCGCAGGTCCAGGCCAGGATGGCTGTAAAAGTGCGCGTCCTCCACCGCAATCGTCGCTGCCTGAAGCGCCCACGGGATTTCCTCAAGAGAACGTGGCCTGCTGAGCCCAGCACCCGCAACTGGGCGCTCGCGCAGTATGACCCCGTGGCGATCTAGGATGAGCACACTGGGTGGCGGCGCAGCCACCATTAGCCCGCGCGGATCCGGCAGGCCCCACAGAAGCCACGCTGCACCCCAGGCAACAAACAGCAACGGGAGCACCAAGACAGACCACAGCCAGCGCCACACCCGCAAACAGTCGCTCCAGCCCGCAATCTCAGCAAAGCAATGATAGCGCGCCTGGGAGTGCGGCACCAGCGCCACCAGCTTGACGGGCCGTGCACTTTATTGTACCTTTGCGGTGCAATTCTTCGGCCTGTGGCAGTAGTGCCGCAGGTTAGGAGATTTCTTCAGGAGACATAGGCATGGCGGAACGCAAACCAAAGGTGCTCTTCCTGTGCACAGGCAACTCAGCGCGCAGCCAGATGGCGGAAGCCTTCTTGCGCCACTACGCTGGGGATCGCTTCGAGGTCTACAGCGCCGGGCTGGAGCCGAAGGAAATCCACCCGTATACGAGGCAAGTGATGGCAGAAGTCGGGCTTGACCTTGCTGGGCACCGCGCCAAAAGCGTGCTTGAATTCCTCGGCAAGGTGCACTTCGGGTACCTCATCACCGTGTGTGCGGATGCGGAGCGCAATTGCCCTACCTTCCCTGGAGTTGCCAAGCGCTACCATTGGCCGTTCCCCGATCCGGCCGCATTCGAAGGCTCAGAGGAAGAGAAGCTCGCCCAGTTCCGTGCCGTGCGCGACGCTATCGACAAGCGCATCAAGGAGTGGCTTGCCCAGCTCGAGGCCGAAAGGCCCTCAGACGCGCAGTGAGGCGAGCTCATTTGCGGCTGGAAGCCCGCCCACCCGGGCGCGCCTCCCTGCACGGCCGCCGCATTGCCAGGATGGCCTGTTGTGCCAGTCAGCCGAGGAATCCTGCCATAATGCGGGAGCTAGCTCCAATCTGAGGCGCTCCTCCATGGCAAGCAAGCTTCCTTCGATTGGCGCGCGCTCCAGCAGACTGGGCGTCAGCGTCCGAGCTCTGCCCTGGCCTCAGCAAAGGCCTCTCTCAGGGCCATGAGGCCATCCTCGAGCATGTCATCGGTGATGACAAGCGGCGGCGCCACCTTTATGGTTGCGCTGCCGTAGCCCACAGGCGCAAAGAAGAGAAGCCCCTTTTCGTAAGCCTTCTCCACCACCTTGAAGGCCAGCTCCGCATCCGGCTCCTTTGTGCCAGCCCGCACCACCTGTATGCCTGCGACCAATCCCTTGCCGTGGATTGCCCCTATCACATCCTGGTGCTCGTGCTGCAGTGCCCCCAAGAGGCGAAAGAGCGTCTGCCCACGTTCGGCCGCGTTCTGCACCAAGTTCAGGGAGATGATGCGGCGGATGCTCGCCACCGCGGCCATGCAACATACAGGGTTGCCAGTGTGAGTGCTCGTCATTGACCCTGGCGGATACATGTCCATGATCTCGGCCCGGCTGATGACGGCCGCAAGCGGCAGTGAGCTCGAGATCCCCTTGCCGCAGACGATAATGTCCGGGACGATGCCGTAGTGCTCAAAGGCCCAAAGCCTGCCACTGCGCCCGAACCCAGCCTGGACCTCGTCGCAGATGAGCAGGATGTCGTGCTCAGTGCACCACCGTCGCAGTGCCTGCATGTACTCGGGCGGCGCAAAATCCGCCCCACCTCCCTGGAAGCTCTCTGTGAGGACGCCGGCGATCATTTCCGGCGTGGCACCCTGCTCTGCGAGCTTCTTCAGGAACAGGTCAAAGCTTGTGTCTTCGGTGCGGTAGCCATCAGGAAACGGCACCTGGTAAAACGCCGGGTCGAAGTTGACGATCCACTCTTTGAGGGCGGGAATGCCGCCTGCCTGTTGCGCCCCCAGAGTTCGCCCGTGGAAGGCCCGCTCAAAGCTCACAATGCCAATCTTGTGCCGGCCATGGCGACGCAGTCCGTACGTGCGCGCAAGCTTTATGGCGTTCTCGATTGCTTCCGAGCCCGTCGTAAGGAGGAAGACTTTGTCCATCCCCGGCGGGGCAAGCTCCGCGAGCATTTTCGTGAGCAGTGCCCGCTGCTCGCTCGGGAAGCAGTAATTGTGCAGCAGGCCAGCGTTCGCCTGCGCGATGATCGCCTCCCTAACCTCAGGCGCACCGTGCCCAGCATTGGTCACCAGCACACCACTAGAGAAATCGAGCCACATGTTCCCATAGGGGTCAAACACCTGGCATCCCTCAGCCCGGTGCCAGATCACTGGCGGCTGGCCGGTCATGGCGAGCGGCTCGTACCGCCTCAGCTGCTCCAGTATGGGCAGGGATTCAGGCACTGGGATCGCCGTCACAATGCGCCGGTAAGGGGTCTCCACGCGCGGCACCTGCCGCGGCTTCATGTTGAACGACGGATTGGCCATAGCCTGATCCTCCTCGAGGTGCTTAAGGCCCACACATGCCCTTCACAGGAGCACAGGATACATCTTCTCGTCGAAACCGACGAACCGGCTATTGTGAGCGATACTCAAGCGCACTGCCTCGTTCACCGCAGTGCCGATGAGCGCCTGGTTGGGCAAAGGACGGCTTTCGGCCAGCGTGGCAATGATGGCTCGCCGGCGCTCCCGCCGTGCCTCGCCGCTCAACCCTGCCGTTTCCTCGTACAGCCGCCGGATGTCGTTCAGTCCCTGGACAATGCTTTCGTACCCATAACCCACCCAGTCGACATCGTCAGGATGGTCCCAGGAATCGTAGGCCTTGAAGAAGTTAGGGTTGTAATCCTCGTAGCCGCCCCGATCCGTGACAAAGTGTAGGTTGCGGTCCTTATGGTCGGCCCAGTATTCGCCCTCAGTGCCCAAGACCTGCAGCCCCTGATTGGTGAGGGCGCTATTGTGCTGGGAGCACACCCATGCCGTCTGCACAAAGAGAACGGAGCCATCTTCCCACTCAATGGTCGCCTGCACAGCATCAAAGGCGTCAATGCCCTGGCTCGGCAGGAACTTCTTCTGCCCAAAGGCGACAAGCCGCTTCGGACGCAGCCCTGTCACAAAGTAATAGACATCCACGTAGTGCACGCCGATGTACTCGAAGGGCGAGCTCTCGTGCGCCCAGCGCCGGAAGTGATGCAGGGGTATTTCCTTCTTCTCTTCAATCCAGGCATGCCCGTGCAGCAGCTCCCCGAGCCAGCCGCGGCGGTACCGGTAGCGAAGAGCGCGCACAGCGCGATCGTGCCGCTTGTGATAGTCGGTGTAGACGTACGCGGCGGCGGCCTCTGCAGCCTCTTGAATCTGGTACACCTCGCGCACCTTCAGGCAAAGAGGCTTCTCCACGATAACGTCGAAGCCAGCCTCAAGTGCCGCAAGTACCATCGGCGTATGCAGGTGATCCGGCGTGGCGACAATGACCGCTGCTGGATGTTCGAGCTCTGCAAGCGCCTCGCGGAAGGCCTCCGGGCAGCTTTCCTCAAGCTGCGCTACACGCGCCGGATCGGGGTAGCCCGTAAATCGCCTCCCGGGAAAGACCTCGCGCAAGCGCGCGATGGTGGCGGCACGTCGCGTGGCCACAAGGACCTCGCCGACCCGGCCCTCTCGCTGCTCTTGGAAGAGCGTCGGCATAATGACCTCTTCTGAGATCATGCCACCGCCAATCAGCAAGACATTGAGCTTGAGCTGCCCGCAGCCCATACATCCCCCTCCCTGTGAATCGTTTCTTCTCAAACGGCAAAGGGGGCAACGGCCAGCGCTCCTCGCACCGTTGCCCCCTGCCCAGCCAGCTTTGGCGACCATAGGTTGACCAAAAGTGTAAGGTGGCTCGGCCTCGACCGCAACCGCGAGGCCGGGCTTGACACACTCCCGCCTGCCGCAGTAGGGTTTGTCTGTGCGAGGTTACGCCGCAGGGCAAGCGTCAAGTGAATAGGGTATGTTGGCTTTCTGAGTCAGGCTGCCAATTGAAAGGAAGTTGCTCGCGTAAAAGGGCCGTTACTGGAGCGTGACAACGCATGCCAGTGCGCGCGCTGATTGTTGAGGACCAAGCCATAATGCAGGAGGGCATGCGTGCCCTACTGGCC
Organism: Anaerolineae bacterium; assembly: GCA_028275325.1. Classification (GTDB taxonomy): domain Bacteria; phylum Chloroflexota; class Anaerolineae; order DRVO01; family DRVO01; genus JAPWUW01. The sequence continues at coordinate 11,222 of JAPWUW010000069.1, forward strand.
GCCGACTCGGATCTTGAGGTCATAGGGAAAGCGAGCACCGCCGCAGAGGCTATTGTTCTTGCGCGCAGCTTTCAGCCCGACGTGGTCCTCCTCGATTCCACTCTCCCCGATATGAATGCCGTCCAGGCCACTGCCGCAATCCGGGAGGCTTGCCCCCGCTCTCAAGTGATTGTGCTCACAAACGCAGTTGACGAGCAGGCTATCGTCGCCACTCTCAAAGCCGGCGCGGTGGGCTATCTCTTCAAGGACGTTAGCGCCACTGAGCTGCGCCAAGCTGTGAAGGCTGCCGCGGGCGGGCAGCTGCAGCTGTCCAACGCAACCGGTAAGGCCCTGTTGGAAGAGCTTCGGCTGCCGTCATCCGCTTCACCCCTTAC
>JAPWUW010000070.1 GCA_028275325.1 Anaerolineae bacterium
CGCACGGGCATGATGCCCAGTTGTTTGCCGTCGTTATCCACTACTCGCACCTGTGGAGCCCAGATCTCCTCGTTCACCCGGTATGACTTGCTTGCGATTTCCCTACCCCCAATGACCGAAGATGCGAACGCCCGGCTTTGAGAAGGCAGCCGAATATACCATAGAATACCACGGACCGGCAACGTACTTCAAACGCTGGCAGATCGCTCTTGGCCAGGAACGCTGGTTGTCGCTAAAATGGGCACACTGCCTTTCGGGTATGGAGCAAGAGGCACAACGCCATGCGAGATAAGGTGAGGGTTGGGATCATCGGTGCAACAGGATATACTGGGTACGAGCTGCTCAGGATCCTGCGCAGGCATCCGGCTGCTGAGATCGGCTTTTGCACCTCTGAGAGTTACGCTGGCCAGCGGTATCGAGAGGTATTTGCCTGCCCATACGATTACCCGCTGATCGCGGTGGAGGAGGCGCCACTGGGAGAAGTGGATGTGGTGTTTCTCTGCTTGCCGCATGGGGTTTCGGCACCGGTGGCGCGCCGCACGCTTGAGGCGGGGGCCAGAGCCATTGATCTCAGTGCCGATTTTCGCCTGCGCGATCCCGCGGCTTACGAGCGCTGGTATGGCCACAAGCACGAGGCGCCGGAACTGCTGCCCGTGGCCGTCTATGGGTTGCCAGAGCTGTACCGTGAGAGAATCAGGGGGGCACAGCTAGTGGCCAACCCTGGGTGTTACCCGACGAGCGTGATCTTGGGGCTGTGGCCACTTGTGCGAGACGGTGCCTTGGAGCGCAAGACAATCATTGTGGATTCCAAGTCGGGCGTGTCCGGCGCTGGGCGAGGAGCCAGCCTGAAGACGCATTTCGTCGAGGTCAACGAGAACTTCGCGCCCTACAGCGTGGGATACTCGCATCGACACGTGAGCGAGATGGAGCAAGAGCTGAATGCCAGCGGCACTGGGCCGTATGAGCTCACCTTCTCGCCTCACCTTCTGCCAGTGAACAGGGGCATTCTCTCGACCATGTACGTATGGCTTAGGGAGGACTGGTCGGCGCAGAGGGTACGCGAGTGTTACGAGGGCTTCTATGCCAATGAGCCGTTTGTGGAGGTTCTGCCACTCGGGCAGCTTGCGTCGCTTGCTCATGTGGCCAACACGAATCGCTGCGTCATCTCGATCTCGCCTGTGCGTGCGGGGCACTACATCATCTGCTCAGCCATAGATAACCTTGTAAAGGGTGCCTCTGGCCAAGCCGTGCAGAACATGAACCTGATGCTCGGGTTTGAGGAGCGGTTGGGCCTGGAGTACTGAATCTGGCTCTGCTGGCGGGGGGAAGCTGTGCTCTACTTGCGCACGGTGTGCGGCCCAGTGGAGGTTGGCCGCCTTGCGCTGATCTTACCACATGAGCATGTGTTCACGGACCTGCGCCCGCCCGACACACCCGGTTTCGGCCAGGCGTGCATTGGCGATGTCGTGGCCGTGATGCGGCCACATCTCGAGGCGGCTCGGGCAGCTGGCGTGAGCGCGATCATCGAGTGCACACCCTTGGGGGTTGGGCGAAACGTGCGAGCTCTGCGCGCACTTGCTGAGGCGACCTCTTTTCCAATTGTTGCGAGCGCCGGCGCGTACCGGGAGCCGTTCATGCCGCAATGGGTGAGAGAGGCGTCGGAGCAGGCACTCATGAGGTGGCTGCGGCAAGAGCTTTGCGTGGGCATCGACGATACAGACATTGTCGGTGGTCTGATCAAGTTGGCGTGCAATGACCCAATGACCGTGGCGGAAGCGAAGCTGTTGCGAGCGGCGGGCCGGGTCGGAGCAGAGTTGGGGGTCGCCATTGCTTGCCACACTCCGAGCGGGCGGCTCGCACTCGAGGAGCTTGGGATCGTCGCTGGCGAGGGGTTTCCGGCGGAGAGGTTTGTCTGGGTCCATGCTCAGAACGAACCGGATATGGGCCTGCACCGGGAGCTTGCGAGCAGGGGCTGCTACGTGGAGTTCGACGGCATAGCGGAGGAAGCGGATCTCAATGCGTACATTGAGTGGATCAGCGCTCTTTTTCGTGCCGACCTACAGGATCGGGTGCTGATCTCTCAGGATGCGGGGTGGTACTGCCCTGGGGAGCCCGGCGGCGGGCAAATACGCCCTTACGATTTTCTGCCGCGGCGATTCCTTCCCCTACTGCGAGCTAACGGCTTCTCGGAGGGAGACATTAGGTTACTCACAGTGGAAAATGTCGCGAGGGCTTTTGGCTGTGAACAACGTGGTGGTGAAGGTTGGCGGTAACGAGCTAGATGATGACCAATTCATGGATCGGTTCCTGAAGGCCCTGGCGCGCCAGACGGAACCAAGGCCAGTGCTCGTACACGGTGGCGGCAAGGAGATAGCTCAACTGCAGAAACGACTTGGGCTCGAGCCGGCCTTCGTGGATGGCTTGCGCGTCACAGATGCAGCCTCGCTGGAAGTGGCTGAGATGGTGCTTTGCGGACTGATCAACAAGAGGCTGGTCGCGCGGCTGGTCGTTGCTGGAGCTCGCGCCATCGGCTTGTGCGGCGTCGACCTGGGGGTGATCCGGGTCGAGAAGCTCGTCCACCCCGCGGGTGACCTTGGGTTTGTCGGCGCTATCAAGTCGGTTGATGCTGGCCCGCTGCAAGTATTGCTTGAGCATGGCTACCTGCCGGTAATCTCTCCCATCTCACTGGCCTGGGATGGCACGATCTACAATGTCAATGCGGACCACGCGGCGCTGGCAGTGGCGGTGGCGCTGGGGGCAGTTGCTCTTTACCTCGTGACAAATGTGCCAGGGGTGCTACTTGAAGGGCAGGTACTGCCACGGCTCGACTCGCAGCGCGCAAACCAGCTCATTGCTAACGGCACCATCAGTGGCGGAATGGTGCCAAAGGTGCGCGCTGCGATCGAGGCGGTCTTGGCGGGAGTCCCTCAGGTGCGGATAACTGACGTGGCGGGCTTCGAGGAGCTCGTCAGTGGGCGGCCGGCGGGGACGGTCGTGGTCGCTTGAAGCTGTAAGTAGGGGAGGCACACGGGTTGATGGGCTTGGGGCAAGAGATTGTCTCTCTGGAGAAGCAATTGATTGTGCAGACGTACCGGCGCGCGGGCTTCGTGGTGGAGCGTGGCGAAGGTGTCTACCTCTACGACAGTGATGGCCGCCGGTATCTTGATTTTGTCGCTGGCATAGCGGTGAACGCGCTGGGTTACGGCGATCCGGAGCTCTTGGAAGCGATCGACAAGCAGGCGCGGCGGCTGATACACGTATCGAACCTGTATCATACGGAGCCTCACGTGCGCCTTGCGCAGATGTTGGTGCAGAACTCCTTCGCGGATCGGGTGTTTTTCTGCAACTCTGGCGCCGAGGCGACAGAAGCGGCCATCAAGTTCGCGCGCAAATGGGGGCGGGCTGGTGGCCAAGACCGCTATGAGGTCGTCTGCTTCACGGGTGCATTTCATGGCCGGACCATGGGTGCCCTCGCGCTCACGCCGCGGGAGCATTACCAGGCGCCCTTCCGCCCGTTGATCGGCGGTGTACGCGTTGCCCAGTACAATGACCTGCGCTCTGCCGAGCAAGCCATTGGCGAGAGCACCTGCGCCGTGATCGTGGAGCCAGTTCAGGGGGAGGGAGGCGTTCACCTGGCCAGCGCGGAGTTCATGGCAGGGCTGCGGGAGCTGTGCACCGAGCGGAACGTGCTGCTCATTTGCGATGAGGTGCAATGTGGGCTAGGGCGGACTGGCAGGCTTTGGGCACATCAGCTCTACGGGGTTGAGCCCGACATCATGACCCTCGCCAAACCGCTTGGCGGGGGCCTGCCCATGGCAGCTGTGCTGGTGCGCGAGGAGGTTGCTTGCTGCGTGGAACCTGGCGATCATGGCAGCACGTTTGGCGCAAACCCGGTGGCTGCGGCGGCTGCCCAGGTCGTCTTCCGCCGCGTTGCACAGGATGCATTCCTAGCCCGGGTGCGTGATGTTGGGAGTTACCTGGGCCGCAAATTGCACGAGCTTGCCGAGCGCAAGCGGGAGGTCAGGCAGGTACGTGGAGTGGGGCTCATCTGGGGGATCGAGCTCACCAAAGAGGCGGCACCCGTTGTTGAGCAGGGCTACGCCGAGGGGGTGATTATGGCAGTGGCCGGCCCGAACGTGTTGCGCCTCGTTCCACCTCTCATTATTGAGCCTGAGCATGTCGATCAGGTGGTTCAAGCGCTTGAGCGCATCCTCGCCTAGTGGGGAAGGTATGAACACAGCCTTGCTAGATGCGATGAAAGAAGCCCCTGGGGTTGCCAGGCAGTCGTTATTGCCGAATGGTTCTGTCCTGCGGCCGGCGAGGATCAAAGATGGCGTGCGCATCCAGGCGCTTGTGAACGAGCATGCCTCCAAGGGCTTGATGTTGCCGCGCTCCTTGAATCAAGTGTATCAGTCGATTCGGGAGTTCACTGTCGTTGAGCACGATGGGCAGCTGCAGGGTTGTGGGGCGCTGCAGCTGGCCTGGGATGACCTCGCTGAAATCCGATCCCTCGCGGTGGACCCGAAGTGGCAAGGCGCGGGGATTGGCAGAGCCATAGTGGAAAGCCTGCTTGCGCAAGCGGAGGAGCTTGGGGTTCCGCGCGTTTTCGCGCTCACGTACCAAGGTGGGTTTTTCGCCAAGCTCGGCTTCCGCCCCATTGAGCGCAGCGAGCTGCCGCGCAAGATCTGGGTGGACTGTATTGATTGCCTCAAGTTCCCACACTGTGACGAAGAAGCTTTCATTGTGGATTTGCCGAACCGGGGCGGTCGGCCGCGGCAGGATGGAGTGCGCAAGGCGCTTGTGGCGGATGTGCCTGAGATGGCGGAGATAATCAACCACCATGCTGCTAACGGCCGGATGCTGCCGCGGGCGCTCAGCCACCTTTACCGTAACCTGAGGGATTTCTGGGTCTTCAGCGAGGAAGAGCATGTGATCGCCTGTGGGGCGCTGCATGTCCTCTGGGAGGATCTTGGCGAGATCCGGGCTGTGGCTGTGGCACCGGAGAGAATTGGCCGCGGCTTTGGATCCGCGGTGGTCGAAGCTCTCATCGCTGAGGGCCGGGCGCTGGGGCTGCCGCGCTTGTTTGCCTTCACTTACGAGAAGGGGTTTTTCAGCCGGTTCGGGTTCCGTGTGGTGGATAAGGAATCGCTGCCGCGCAAGGTCTGGGGCGAATGCCTGGATTGCCCGAAGTTCCCCAATTGTGACGAGTTGGCCATGGTTCTGGACTTATGATATGGTTTTAGGCTGCGAATAGCGAGAGCTAACCCTGTTGCACATGGGTGCGAGGAGCCCACGGTGGGGCTACAGTGCCCGAGGCGATGGCCCTGCTGTGGGCTTATTGGCAGCTACTGGCTGACCAGGAGGTTGGCTCTGGGATGCTTGTTTGCGAGAGCGGGCCGGAAAGTGGCCGGCGATTGGGTTGGCCAAGTGTGTGTGGCTGCAATTAGCTTGGAGTGGCCGTGGAGGTAGCTGGTGAGGGCTATCTTGGCACTTGAGGATGGGACGATCTTCTACGGGCGCTCATTTGGGGCTCCTGGTGAGCGGGTAGGCGAGGTGGTGTTCAACACGGGGATGACGGGCTACCAGGAGATCGTCACGGACCCTTCGTATCGCGGGCAGATGGTGGTTATGACTTACCCTCACATCGGGAACTACGGGGTGAACAGGCTCGATGTCGAATCCTCGTTCCCGCAAGTCGAGGCGCTCATTGTTCGAGACGCTTGCGAGCGGCCGAGCAACTACCGGGCAGAGGAGAACCTCGGGGATTACTTGCGAAGGTATGGAGTTATGGGCATTGCAGAGGTTGACACTCGGCGGCTCACTCGGCACATCCGCACGCGAGGGGCAATGAAGGCTGCGCTCTCGACCGAGTGCTTCGACGAGGAAAAGTTGGTGTTACGGGCGCAGGAGGCTCCCGACATATCAGAGCTGCCGCTGGTGGCGGCGGTGAGCACAAGGGAGCCGTATCATTGGCAGGAGGGCACCGAGCCAGAATGGGTTCCCTCAGCCGACGGCTTCCGCCCCGCTGTCTTGCCCAGGCCAAGGGACCCATACCGAGTGGTGGTGCTGGATTGTGGCGTGAAGCGCAACATCCTGCGCCGCCTTGTGGATGTCGGGTGCGACGTGTGGGTGGTGCCTCACAACACAAGCGCCAGGGACATCCTGGCCTACGAGCCGGAGGGCATCTTGCTTTCCAATGGGCCCGGCGATCCGCAGAGCATCCCGGAAGTTCTTGAGACGGTGCGGTCGCTTCTTGGGATCCGGCCGATGTTCGGGATCTGCCTTGGGCATCAGCTAATGGGACTTGCCCTCGGCGGCCGGACGTTCAAGCTGAAGTTCGGGCACCATGGGTGTAACCAGCCCACCAAGATCCTGGCCACGGGGGAAGTGGCCATCACCTCGCAGAACCACAACTTTGCGGTCGACATTGCCTCACTGGACCTATCGCAAGTTGAGCTGACGCACATGAACTTGAACGATGGCACCCTGGAGGGGATGCGACACAAGAGTTTGGACCTGTTCAGCGTTCAGTTTCACCCCGAGGCCTCTCCAGGCCCGCACGACGCTGCGCTGACATTTGTGCCCTTTGTGGAAATGATGGCTGAGCAGCGCGCCTAGAGGTGAACGTGACATGCCCAAGCGTACAGACCTGCGGCGCATACTGATCATAGGCTCGGGACCGATAGTAATTGGGCAGGCCTGCGAGTTCGACTATTCCGGCACTCAGGCCGTCAAAGCCCTCAAAGAGGAGGGCTATGAGGTGGTGCTCGTCAACTCCAACCCGGCCACTATCATGACCGATCCTGAGCTTGCTGACCGCACCTACATCGAGCCACTGGACCCTGAGACTGTAACGAAGATCATCGAGCGCGAGCGGCCAGACGCGCTGCTCAGTACCGTAGGCGGGCAGACTGGGCTGAACATTTCCGTGGCGCTTGCGGATAGCGGTGTGCTCGATCGCTATGGCGTCGAACTAATCGGCGCGAAAAGGGATGCGGTTCGCGTGGCGGAGGACCGGCGCCTGTTCCGCGAGGCAATGATCGAGATTGGCTTGGAGGTGCCACGCTCTGGCCTCGCCACGAGCGTGGAGGAGGCCCTGGCAGTTGTGCGGGAGGTGGGTTTCCCGGCGATTATCCGTCCCTCGTTCACCCTTGGCGGCACTGGCGGCTCGATCGCCTACAACATTGAAGAATTCAAGGAACTCGCGCAGCGGGGAATAAACTTGAGCCCCATCCACCAGATCCTGATAGAAGAATCGGTGATCGGGTGGAAGGAGTTCGAGCTCGAGGTAATGCGCGATATCAAGGACAATTTTGTCGTCATCTGCTCCATTGAGAACTTCGACCCGATGGGGGTGCACACGGGCGACAGCATAACGGTGGCCCCAGCGCAAACGCTCACCGATAAGGAATATGAACGCATGAGGGATATGGCCAAGGCCGTCATCCGCCGGGTGGGCGTGGAGACAGGGGGTTCGAACATCCAGTTCGCCATCAACCCGAAGGACGGGCGGATCGTCGTTATTGAGATGAACCCACGTGTGTCGCGCAGCTCGGCGTTGGCGAGCAAGGCGACAGGCTTCCCAATCGCCAAGATAGCCGCGAAGTTAGCGGTAGGCTACACCCTCGATGAGTTGCCCAACGACATCACGCGTGAGACGCCTGCGTCCTTTGAACCAACGCTTGACTACGTCGTCGTGAAGATCCCCCGCTGGAACTTCGAGAAGTTCCCCGGTGCCGACGACACGCTCGGAACCCAGATGAAGTCGGTCGGCGAGGCCATGGCTATCGGCCGGACTTTCATAGAGGCCCTGCAGAAAGGGATCAGATCCCTGGAGATGGATCGCTACGGCCTTGGAGCCGATGGGCGGGACCGTATCAACCCCGAGAAGCTTCGAGAGCGGCTGCTCACGCCGAACCCGGAGCGCATATTCTACATACGGTATGCCCTAGAAAAGGGCATGTCGGTCGAGGAGATCTCCGAGCTAACCAAGATAGACCCGTGGTTCATCCATCAGATAGAGAGGATGCTTGCGCTGGAGCGCAAGCTGCGCCTGTACACTCTGGAGACAGTCCCGGCTGAGCTCCTGCGCGAAGCCAAGCGCCACGGGTATTCGGATTATCAACTGGCGCACATCTTTGGCCTTAAGAAGGCGCAGGGTGTTCCTTTCCCAGAGCTCCTCGTCAGGCGGAAGCGATTGGAGATGGGCATACGGCCGACGTTCCGCCGTGTGGATACATGCGCCGCTGAGTTTGAGGCGTACACGCCTTACCTCTACTCCACGTATGAGGAAGAGTGTGAGGCTGCCCCCACAGAGCGGCCCAAGGTGCTTGTGCTGGGGAGCGGCCCCAACCGCATAGGGCAGGGCATCGAGTTCGACTACTGTTGCTCTCATGCCGCATTTGCGCTCAAGGAGATGGGCGTCGAGAGCATCATGTTGAACTGCAACCCCGAGACGGTGAGCACCGACTACGATACGTCCGATCGCCTGTATTTTGAGCCGCTGACACTGGAAGACGTGCTCAACGTTGTCGATGTGGAGAGGCCGCTCGGTGTGATCCTTCAGTTTGGTGGGCAGACACCTCTCAAGCTGGCCGAAGGGCTCAAGCATGTTGGTGTGCCTATCCTAGGGACGTCGCCGGACAGCATCGACCTCGCCGAGGATCGCCAGCGCTTTGGGGCGCTATTGCGGCAGCTCGGCATCCCGCAGCCCGAAAACGGGACAGCCACGTCCTTTGCTGAAGCCCGGGAGGTTGCAAGGAGGATAGGCTACCCCGTGTTAGTGCGGCCGTCGTACGTGCTGGGTGGCAGGGCGATGGCTATCGTCTACGATGAAGAAGAGCTAGAGCGGTACATGCGGGAGGCGGTCGAGGTCACATACGATCATCCGGTCCTTATCGATCGCTTCCTCGAGGATGCGTTCGAAATGGACGTGGACTGCATAAGGGATGGAGAGCTCACGGTTATCGGTGGCATAATGGAGCAGATTGAGCTCGCTGGCGTGCACTCGGGCGACAGCGCGTGCGTTATACCCACTTACATGGTGCAGCCGAAGCATGTCGAAACGATGCGCGAGTACACACGCCGCCTGGCTGAGGCTTTGGACGTTATAGGGCTGATGAACGTCCAGTATGCGATGAAAGACGATGTGGTGTATGTGCTCGAGGTGAATCCGCGGGCCAGCCGTACAGTTCCGTATGTGAGCAAGGCCATTGGCTGGCCGCTTGCCAAGCTTGCGACCAAGGTCATGTTGGGCAAGAGGCTCAGAGAGCTGGGTTTTACCGAGGAAGTGCAGCCGGCGGCCTACTATGTGAAGGAAGTGGTGCTGCCGTTCATCAAGTTTCCTGGGGTGGATACAGTTCTGGGGCCTGAGATGCGCAGTACAGGTGAGGCGATGGGGGTGGGCCCAAGTTTCGGGGTCGCGTATGCCAAGGCGCAGATCGGGGTGGGCTGTCCGCTGCCGCTGCGTGGCACAGCTTTTCTGAGCGTGAACGACAACGACAAACCGAACCTCGTTCCCATAGCCAGGAAGCTTGCAGAGGCAGGGTTCCGGCTGCTGGCCACCCGTGGGACCGCCGAGTATCTGCGTCAGCATGGCCTCGCTGTGGAGGTCATTCTGAAGGTAAGCGAGGGGCGGCCGAATGGGGTTGACTACGTCAAGAACGGGGAGATAGATTTGATTATCAATACGCCGCTTGGCAAGGCGTCTTTCAGCGACGAAGGTGCGCTGCGGCGGGCGGCGGTTGCTTACAATGTCCCGTGCATGACCACGCTTTCGGCTGCATCGGCGGCAGTTGAGGGGATTCTGGCGATGCAGCGCGGGGATCCAGGTGTGCGTTCCTTGCAGGAGTATCACGCCCTCCAGAGCGCGTACCGGGAGATGCTGACTGCTGGGAGGAACTGACGGGTGCCTAGAAAGCGCGAGGGAGGCGGCGACTTTGCACAAGCTAGAGCCCTTTACCAGAAGGGAGACCCGGACGCCGCCGCTGACGTCCTGGAGGGGTTACTGGAGCGAGAGGGCCCAAATGTGGAAGTGCTCCTCTTGCTTGCGCGCTGTTACAGCCGGATGCGCCTGCGGCAAGATGCCTTGGGCGTTCTGCAGGAGGTCTTGAGCCTGCAGCCGGACAACGCTGAGGCACTTGCCCTGCGAGGAGCCGAGTACTACTTTGCGGACAGGTTTGCCGAAGCGCTTGCGGATTTGGAGCGCGCGGTAGAGCTGGCGCCAGGCAACGTGGAGGCACGTGTGCGTCTGGCGCAGCTTTGGGCAGAGAGGGGCCAGTTCCAACAGGCGCAGGAGCTGCTCGAGCAAGCCGAGGAGAAAGCAGCAGCTGACCAGGATGCGCTTGCCTTGGTTCGCATGGGACAGGTTTACCTGGCGATGAGAAAGCGGCAGACGCAAGAGGTGTTGCGCCTGGCAGAAGAGAACCGGCCGCTTTTCCGGCGCAATCCCTACATTCTGGCGACAGTTCTCTCAAATGAGGCGATCGTGCACGCGCGCCAGAGGGATTACGACCGCGCAAGGGCGGCGCTGGTGGAAGCCCTCAACATCGATCCGTATTTTGTCGATGCGAGGGCGCTTTTCGGGCAGATTGCGCTCCTTCAAAGGGACTATGCCATCGCCGCGCATGAGCTCCGTCAGGTTGTGGAGTACAGCGACAATGCAGGCGCGCAGGTGCATTACGCCTTAGCCTCGGCGCTGAACGCGCTCGGCCAGAAGGCTGAGGCCCTCGAACACTACCGGGCGGCGCTCAAGAAGGGCCTTTCGGGCTTTCCGGCAGTGGTCGCGCGGCTAGCCGTCCTGCTGCCGAGCCGCGAGCTGCGCATTGGCCTGGTGCTGTTGCTGCTTGCAGTCATTGCGGCTATCGGGTTTCGGTTTCTCTCTGCACCCATGGCAGTGGCGGTGGTTGCAGTTGCAGGGGTGCTGGCATGGCAGATTCTGCGGGGCATGCTGTGAGCTGCGCTTGCCCCTGAGCTGGGAGGGGAGTGTGCCAAAAACCAAAGCACAGATACGAAAGGTGGTTCTGGCGTATTCCGGTGGGCTGGACACTTCGATCATCATACCGTGGTTGCGGGAAAACTACGGCTGCGAGGTGATTGCGTTCACCGCGGATCTCGGCCAGGGCGATGACCTTGAGGCAATCCGCAAGAAGGCCCTGGCGACTGGCGCAAGCAAGGCCTACGTGATGGACCTGCGCGAGGAGTTCGTGAGGGACTATATCTTGCCCACTGTGCAGGCAGGGGCGGTGTATGAGCGCAAGTATCTCCTGGGAACCTCGTTCGCGCGGCCGCTGATCGCCAAGCACCAGGTGCGCATTGCTGAGGCCGAAGGGGCGGATGCTGTGGCGCACGGCGCAACGGGCAAGGGCAACGACCAGGTGCGGTTCGAGCTCACTTACAAGGCCTTGAACCCCAAGTTGCGCGTCGTCGCGCCGTGGCGAGAGTGGG
>JAPWUW010000004.1 GCA_028275325.1 Anaerolineae bacterium
ATCGTGTGCTCTTGCTTGAGGCCTTCAACACCTGGCTTGCAACCTGCGATGCCGAGTGCATAAGCCCTGCCGCAGTCAAATGCGTCATCTGAGCCCGCAGCATGCCCTGGAGTGCCTGCGCGGACACTGGGAGATTGAGCACCGGCTCTGCCGTGCGCGCGATGTGAGTTTCCCCAAGGACCGGCTGCCGGGCCGGGAGGTTGCCCCCGGGCTGAGCGCGAGGGACAACCTGGCGCTCAACGCCAGGGCCGACCGAGATCTGAGCCTCCTCACCGGCTGATGGCCACGAAAACCGGAAAGCCCTGACTCCATCTGGCAAGAGGTGATACTGAGGTTCCTTTCAGTTATACTATCATTGCATACATGGAGGCGTCTCATGGACATGGCGAAGGTCTCGGCGAAGGGCTGGGTGGTCATTCCCAGGCGCCTGCGGGAACGCTACGGCATCGAGCCCGGCTCCCTGGTCAGATTTGTCGACTACGCTGGCACCCTGGTGATTGTGCCCCAGCGCCAGGATGCGGTGGAGGCAGCCTATGGGGCCCTGCGCCGCCCCGGCGAGCAGCTCTCCTGGACCAAGGCCTACCTGGAAGACAAGCGCCAGGAGAGGGACAGGGAGGAACGAGGCCTTGAGCAAGACCTATGTCCTTGATGCCTTCGCCCTGCTCGCCTACCTCTATGCAGAGGCAGGAGGAGCCAGGGTGAAGGAGCTGCTGCAATCGGCAGCCGACAGAGAGGCGCGGGTGTTGCTGAGCTTGATCAACTACGGGGAGGCGATCTACACCGTGGAGAGGCGCCGCGGCCCCGCCGGGGCTCAGGAGCTGATCGGCAAAGTGGAGGCCTTGCCCCTGGAGCAGGTGGGAGTAGACCGGGAGCTGGTGTTTGCTGCCGCTCACGTCAAGGCCAACCACCGCCTGTCCTACGCTGATGCCTTCGCCGTGGCCCTGGCTATGGGGGAAGGGGCGGCCCTGGTCACCGGCGATCCCGAGCTCAAGTGCCTGGAAGGCCTGGTGCAGATAGAGTGGGTGGGACACTGAGGCAGGTGAGGGCGAGATCGTGGGGGAGGGGATTGATCCTCTCAAGGGTAGGTTTTTTGGCATGGCACTGCTTGGGGCGTGGGGAGAGATTAGGGCTCAGGGATGAAGCGGCCGGTGACCAGGCCCTCACCGCGCAGAAGTCTGGCCAAGATGACCTGCAGGCCGCGACGGAAGCAACTGACTACGCTCACCACCCACAGGGCCGTGACGGCGATCACCAGCCACAGCCTCTTCGCCCGCTTCGGGTCGCTCATCCTGCTGCAATGCGGCTGCCAGCCGCCGCGCTTGCGGTCCTTGAAGAAGCTCTCGATCCAGGCCCTCATGCCGTACCAGCCACCACTGACAGCCCTGGGGGACAGGCCGCTCACAACCAGCCAGGGCTCCTTCTGATCCTCCTCCTACCTGACAAGCAGCGTGCAGCGCAGGGTTGCCTTCCCCATGAAGCAAAACTCCTCTTCCTGCCACGACCGGCTGCCCTCAGCAATCAGGCCGCGCAGTGGCAGGTAGCCGAGCTTGCCCTTGAGGCGATAGTAGCCCTGCATGATGCCAGTGCAGCCGCACGATCTTGCGGTACAGCCAGCGGGCGTAAAGGCCTCGATCGCTGAGCACCAGCACCTTGGCGGCACAAAGCCCTCCAGCTGCCCCAAAAGATTCAGCCAGACCCACTTCCAACTGCCCTTCTCGCTTGCGGGCAGGATGGCCCAGGCCACCGGGATGGCACAGCCGCGCTAGACCACTCTCACCGCCAGGACGGTGAAAACGTCCTTGAGGCTGCTTGCGTCCAGGGCCAGCACCAGCTGTTTCTCCTGGCTTGCCCACCAGGAAAGCACCCAGCGCAAAAGAGGGGCAAAACAGCTCTCCACCACCACCTCCCGGCGCTTGTCGCCCCTCTTGTGCGCAGCATCGTAGTTCCACTCCCGCAACCGCTGGCGCAGCGCCCACTCCTTCTTCCCCAGCAGCCCTGAGAGAAACCAGGCTATGCCAGTCAAGCCACAGGAGCGGGTCATGGCCATGCCGAAACTGTACAGGGCCAGCACCTTCACTTGTGGCTTGCTCAGGTGTGGCATGTGGCTTGACACCGCCGTTTCCCACTCACACAATGCCTGCGGGGGCATGGCATCCTCCAGGCAAATGTCGTGACCCACACCTTAGATGCTATTGCCCCCTTTCACAAAAACCTGCCCTTGAGAGCGAGGGCAGGGGGATAGGTGTTTGCCCAAAGGTCCTGACTGTCTGGCTATCGGGTCAGAAAGGAGCGCGTACACTGAAGCCAGGGGGTTGACCTGAATGCATGTTCCTTTGGTTTTCAATTCTCCAGGCCAGAGCCTCAGCAGAGAAGAAGTGCGCGAGGCCCTGAGCTGCCTCAATGACAATGTGAGGCTGGCGCAGGTGGGCCTCGTAAGGTGGTTCCCCCAGGTTCGAGAGGCGGCCGCCGTAGATGAGCGGGCAAACCGCATGCGTGCCATCCTTCTGGACGCTATCGAGGTGCTCAGACCGCCCCGCCGGTTGCCTTTCGGGGCCCTCGAGTCGCGCCATTACGACGTGCTTTCCATGCGCTATGTGGAGGGGATGACCGTCAACCAGGTCGCCAGGGAGTTGTCGCTGGGGAGGCGCCAGATCCATCGCGACCTGCAGCAGGCCGAGGAGAAACTGGCTGAGGTTCTTAGTTCTTGGCCGGGCGTGACTCCCGAAGCCGAGCCAGTTCCTGGGGAGGACCCCCTCAGGACCGAGCTACAGGCGCTAGCGTCGGAACCCGCGGCGGTGGAGCTGCAGGAGGCGGTGAAGTCAGCAATAGCCTTGGTCGGCCCGCTGGCGCAGAGACTCGATGCCAGAGTGACCTGGTGTGCGGCTGTCGAGCAGTCGAGTTTCGTTGTAGCCGACCGGGCGGTGCTGAGACAGTTGCTAGTGCTACTGCTAAGCACCGCCATCCAGTCAGCTCCGGGGGCACAGATTGCCGTTAACATAATTGCAATGGAAGAGGACGCAAGCTCCCTGGCCGTGGCCATAAGTCTACCAGCGGATGTGCGCCAACTAAAGGCGGACAGATTGACGGAAGCCCAATTGATTGCCTCTTCCCAAGGCATCGGATGTGAGCTGTGGGCCGGAGCAGAGGGTAGAAGCGAGATCAGGTTGCTCCTCCGCCGAAGCAAGCCAGTCTCAGTGCTGGTGGTGGAGGACAACCCCAGTGCAGTAGAGCTGTACCGCAGGTATCTGCCTCCAGACGCCTGGGAGGTACAGAGCGTTTCCGATCCTCGTCTCGCTTACAAAGCTGCCTCCGACCTCCGTCCCGATGTGATCATCCTCGACATCATGATGCCGAAGATGGACGGCTGGAGCGTCCTGTCCGTCCTTGCCAGTCATCCCAAGACAGCGGATATCCCCGTCCTGATCTGTTCCGTGGTGTATGACCCGGAGTTGGCTGAAGCCTTGGGTGCCCGCGCCTACCTCAAGAAGCCTTTATCTGAGAGCCAACTGCTGGCTGCGCTCAACCGGATTCTGGTTGGACGATAGTTAGTCCGCCGGAGGGGTCGAGGGCAGTGGTGATCAACCTCAGCAATTCACCTGGCCGAAATGCCCCTTTCCTGGTGAGCCTGAAATGAGCCCCTTGCTCGCTCATCTGGTCTTCGCCTGGTGTGGCGGCGGTGACGGCGATCACCGGCAGTTCGCGCAGGTGCGGCTCCCGGCGCAGCTCCAGCAGCACCTCGAAGCCGCTCATGTCGGGCATGAGCAGGTCGAGCAGCACAGCATCCGGGCCAGTGCGGCGTATCTGGCGCAGAGCTTCGCGTCCGCTGTAGGCGGTGATGACCTGATACGTTTGGTTTTCCGAAGATTCGAGCATACGTCTGACCAACTGGACAAAGCCGCGGTCGTCGTCCGCTATGAGCACCCGGCACCGTCGCCGCCCGGGCGCGACCCTCTCCAAGGTGGCCAACAGGCTTTCCTGGGTCACCGGCTTGGTCAGCACGGCGGTGAACCTCTCTTCGCCGGAGAGCCACCCGGCATTGGGAAGGGGACATTCGATCAACGCTGCTGCTTCCGGCAATTGCTCAAGCAATTGTTGCCGAAGGTCCTGCTGCTCCGCCCCGTTCTGCATGCCCAAGATGACTCCAGCCAGGGCTCTGGTGCGCAGGATTTCACTCAGGTTCTCGGGACTCTCCAGCGGGATGAATTCAAACTCCTCCATCCTCCTGCGCAGATAACTGGTGGCCATCCCGTCGTCGCCCACCACAAGTACCAATGGCTTGCTCCTTAGCTTGGGAAGGGGGAATGGTGTGGCCTGTCGGGCCAGGGAGATGGAGCGGTGAGAGAGGGGCAGGGAGAAGGAGAAGGTACTCCCGCGGCCCAACTCACTCTCGGCCCAGATGCGCCCCCCGTGCAGTTGCACGAAACGCTTGGCGATAGCCAGCCCCAGGCCCTTGCCCGAGTCGACCCCCGACTTTGGCCGCCCTACTTGGTAGAACTCGTTGAATATAGTGGCCAGCTCCTCCTTGGGGATGCCGCAGCCGGTGTCCTTGACCGAGACGACGACCTCGCTTTGCTCCAGGTGCACTGCGACATTGATGGAGCCGGCCTCAGTGTGCCGGATGGCGTTGGTGAGGAGGTTGAAAAGCACCTGACGGATGCGGACAGGATCTATAAGCACAGGAGGAATGTCGTCAGGGCAGGAGACGCTGATGGTGACGTTTTTGTTGTGGGCCAAGCTGCTGGCTGTCTCTACGGCTTCCTCCACGACAGGTCGCAGGTGGCAGAGCTCGCGCCGCAAAGGCATAGCCAGGGCATCTACCCGGGCCAGATCCACGATATCGTCCACCAGCTGCGACAGATAGCCGCAGTTGCGCCGGATCTCCGCCAGGTCACGCAGCAGGGCGCCAGACCATTTGTCGTATCCATAGAGCTGGGGCTTAGTGCAGATGAGCTGGCTGAAGCCGAGGATGATATTGAGTGGGGTGCGCAGCTCGTGGCTGAGGTTGGTGGCGAAGCGGCTTCTGAGGTCGCGGAGCATGTCCGCCTCTTGCCGGGCCAGGAGCAGTTCCCGGTTGGTCTTCTCCAGCAGTTGGTAGGAGTCGTCCAGAGCCTTGATGGTGCGGTTGAGCTTGCCGCGCTGGTCGCGCAGTTGCTCGGCGAGGGCAGTGGCCTCCAGACTGCGGCGAAGCGACCAGGCCAAGGAGGAGTAGACGGGGCGAAAGCTGAACCAGGTGACTAGGCCGGTGAGAAAAGGCAGGGAGGCGTAGGCAAGACGGGTGGTGGCGTCGGGGTTGAGGAAGTAGGACAGAGCACTCAGGAGAGTTGCATAGGCTGCTGCCGATGCGGGGGAGACTAGCGCACCAGACATGAGCGCAGGCAAGGTGAGAAAGACCCAGACCGTGTGAGCTCCGCTGGTCGTGGCCACGACAGCCGTCACCGTGGGCAGACTGACCAGAAGAGCGATTGTGCCCCAGTGAGGCGCAACCACTGCAAGAGCGGCGCAGAAGCCGAGTGCAGGGGCGCCCGATACGACAGCCGCAATCAGTGTCTGATCAAGGGGGCTAGCTGCCAGGAGGTTGAAGGCGAACGCCAGACAACCAAGGAGGAAGATCAGCATTGAGCGAAGCGTGGCAGTATGTATGTCGCTTCTGACGCCCCCTGCTTTGCCGTGAGCGAGCCGGAACCCATTTCCATCTGCGCCGACCATGCCCATCCCTCCTCAATAGACCCCCCTGTCTGGGGATAGTGCCCGTGACATGAAGCCCCGCCTACCCCGACGACTGCCCCCAAACCCAAAGCGTGGTCTACGAACGTATCTGGCACGACCTTATCGCGTGCGTGTCGCTTGTGGTTAGGAGAGCGTTGAGTTCCCCAGAAGGCACCCATGGCACATTCATGTCTCAGTGACGACTCGCGCCTGTCCCACGAAAACCCCGATGGGGACTGGCAAACGCCTGCGAGTGGATTGTAAATTGTAATATAATTGTGTAGCCACAGGCAGAGCCAGAGCCGCCTGTTGGAGCGGTGCTCATGATATCCAAGGCTAGAAGGAGGTGATGCCAAAAGGGTCTCATCCCAGCGGAAGAGCGGAAGAAATGAGTAGAGTTCGGTACAGCCGATTGGTTCGCTTGATCCTACGACCAGGGCATGTTGGAGGGAAGGAATGAACAGTAAGACCTTATCGCGTCGTGACCTTCTGAAGGCTGGTATTGGTTTGCTCGGTTCGGTAGCGCTGGCAGGCTGCCAACCGAGCCCAACGCCCCAGGTGATCGAGAAGGAGGTCACCAGGATCGTTGAGGGCACGCCCCAAGTCGTCAAGGAGACGGTGGTTGTTGAGCGGGAGGTCACAGCCGCTCCGGTGGCGGAAGAGGAGATCAGAAAGATCGTGTGGTCAACCTGGGCCGGAGGAGATGCGGAAGTCAAGCTCAAGCAGAGCACCGTAGACGTGTTCAATCAGACGAGAGGGGCGGAGCTGGGGATCGAGGTATCCGCTAGGATCATCACTGACTATGCTGGGTACTTCACCAAAACCGAGACTTCGTTTGCGGGTGGGGATGCCCCTGATGCCGTATGGTGTGACCACCGGATATGGGGAGGCTGGATACTGAGCGGTTGGCTGAGGGACCTGACTCCCTATGTGGAGCTGGAGCCTGAGGTGTCCGCCATCAGGATGGTCTTGGAGAAGATACCCGACTACAGCCATAGCTTCCTGGGCAGAGTATACGGCATCCCCCATCTGGTCCAGATCATGGGCACTTGGGTGAACAAGGAGATGTTTGAGGCAGCGGGCATCGAGCTACCGCCTCTGAACTGGGGTGACCCTTCGTGGACAGCCGAACGAGTAACTGAGATCGCCATAGCCCTGACAAAGCGGAACAGCAAGGGCGTCGCGGAGCAACTGGGGGTGAACATACCTTGCTGCTTCCTCGGCGGTGGTCCTGGGTACGCTCTGGTACAATCCAATGGGGGCCGGGCGTTTGACTCCGAGTTCAGCCAGTGGATGATGGACGAAGAGGAAGCGTCCGCAGTCGTCCAGTGGGCATTCGACAACTACAACAAATATAAGACCTGTCCCACTCCCGACGAAACCCAGGCTGGCATCAGCTTCTGGACAGGCAAGGTGGGGATGGACATCGCCTGGCTCACATGGCCCGCCCGGCTGGTGGAGGCATCGTACGGCGTCTGGACGCCCTCGCCTCATCCGTTGCCCATATTCAAGGAGCCGAAGGAGTGGGCTCATGGCATTCCGATCGCTTGCTCCAAGCAGAGCAAGTACCCGGAGGCGGTCATCGAGTTCGCGCGCTGGATGGTGGAAGAAGGCGACGATATAAACGTCGGCATGGGGTATGCCGCTCCCATACTACCCAAGCACGAAGCCCTGCTGCTCACCGAAGCCCCGGGGCTGCCCTACGTGTCTGAGGAGCTCAAGAAGATGCCACGCGAGCCCTTCCTCCAGGCCCTCAACTATGCTAAGGTGGATAATCCGCACTTCTCCCGCTGGCACATCGTCAACCGCGACATTTGGCAAGTCAAGGTCATTGACGTGCTGATCTCGGGTGCCGAGACTGATGCTGCCAAACTCATCGCGAGTGTGGAGCCAGACGTTAACAAGGAACTGGAGCAAGCCAGGAAAGACATTGCCGAGTTCACTGGGTAGGAAGCACGCCGGACTGGACATGCCCCAGGGTATTACTCTGACATCCAGGGGCATGCCCAGCCTTTGGTAGGTAGCAAGGCTAGGATAGGACCGGATGAGCCAGACAACGGCAATGGCCGGAGCACGGGGTCTGAGCCGCCTAGGTCGGCTTCTGCGGAGCAATGTCGAAGGCTACCTCTTCATCTCTCCATGGCTTGTGGGCTTTTTCTTCCTTGAGCTCGGCCCTCTCGTGGGCGCTTTGGCTCTCTCCTTCGTGGACTGGCGTTTCGTGGGGACGCCACGATTCGTGGCATTCGCCAACTATCGGCACATGCTAGCTGACGAGCTGTTCTTCAAGAGCTTGTACAACACCGCCTACTACACATTCCTTGCAGTAGGGCTGCACTTGGTCGCGGCTCTGATTGCCGCCGTCTTGGTGAACCAGAAGGTGAGCGGGATCAACCTGTACCGTGTGGCTTTCTACCTACCCAGCGTGGTGCCAAGCGTCGGCATGGCCTACCTGTGGATGTGGATCTACAACCCCGAGTTCGGCCTGCTCAATGCTGTACTCAGGCCGTTCGGTCTGCGGCAGCGCTGGCTATACGATGCGCAGACAGCCAAGCTGGCCTACATCTTCATGAGCCTGTGGGGCGTCGGCGGGGCCATGGTGGTGTTCCTTGCGGGTTTGCAAGGGATACCGGATGTCTTGTACGAAGCAGCCAACATAGATGGTGCCGGCTTGTGGCACCGATTCCGGCACGTGACCATCCCCATGCTCAGCCCGGTGATCTTCTTCAATCTGGTGATGGGTATCATCAGCTCCTTCCAGATCTTCACTGCGGGATACCTGATGACCAACGGACGCCCCGAGAACTCTACGCTCTTCTATGTTCTGTACCTGTACCGATCAGCGTTCGAGGATCTCGAATTCAGCTACGGTGCAGCTCTCGCTTGGGTCTTATTCCTTATCATCGTCTTTTTCACGTTCCTTCAGTTCCGCCTCTCGGGGCGATGGGTTTACTATGAGGACGAGCGAGTATAGTACCCCTCGGCCTACCGGACTGGCCTGCGAGGAGAGAGTGGACGCGTGACAACTCAGCAGCTCGAGAGTTTCGTAGCCACAGAACAATCCAGCTCGTCGCTCTCCGCCTCTTCCACTTCCAGGAGGAGAGCTATCAGACGGAGAGCGTACGTCCTATTGACTCATGTGTACATGCTCCCGCTGGCCGTGGTGGCGACGTTCCCCCTTTACTGGCTCGTCAGCACGTCCCTCAAGTTCCGCGGGAACGTGCTGCGCTTTCCCCCTCAGTGGTTTCCCAACCCCTTGACGATCGAGAATTACCAGCGGCTGTTCTTGACTAATCCCTTCGAGAGATGGTATCTGAACTCAGTTATCATAGCTGTTGGCGCTACACTTGGCGCCGTTGTGTCGGCTATCCTGGTCGCCTACGGTTTTGCCCGTTGCCGGTTTGTGGGCAGGGAGTTCTGGTTCAGCCTGGTACTCGCGACCATGATGGTGCCTGAAAGCGTCTTGATAATCCCCCGGTTCATACTGATGCGGGCCTTGGGCTGGATCGACACCTGGATACCTCTGATTCTGCCGGCTTACCTCGGCGGCGGTGCCTTCAACATATTCCTTCTGAGACAGTTCATGCGAACCATACCCTACGAGCTCGACGAGGCAGCTAAGATTGATGGAGCTTCGGGCTTCGTTATCCTCTGGCAGCTTCTCGTACCCAATCTCAAGCCCGCAGTGGCGGTGGTTGCAGTGTTCACAGCTATCGGCAACTGGAACTCATTCATGGCGCCACTCGTGTACATAAACACCACGGAGAAGCTGCCAGTTGCCGTTGGCATTCGCATGGTCCTGGCAGGCACACAAGTAGGGCCACAGAACACAGGTGCGATGATGGCAGGTTCGACGCTCATCACCTTGCCCGTGGTGCTCATATTCGCCGCTGCGCAGAAGTACTTCATGCGAGGCATCGTGATGACGGGCCTCAGTGGCCGCTAAAGGTCACAGCAACAGAGCATTAACGGGCGCTCGCCTTTGTGCATATCACCAGGAGACTATAACAATGAGTGAACCTGAGACCGCAATACCTATCTTGCATGACCCTTTCTCTGAGCTTCGTAATGAACTTCCCCTCGACTGGAACAGTCAGGCCCCCAGGGATGCGTTGGCGCCAAGCTTCTCATTCGATCTTGAAAACCGCCTCACCGGAGTAGGATCCCTGGCCATCAGCGGTGGTGGCAATCCGAACTGCTTTGGCTTCTGGGCTGGGCCCCGCGTCTCAGTGCAGGCGGGCCAGTACTACCGCCTCAAGGTGGTATTCCGATTCGAGGACATTGAGGATCCCAACCTACACCTGCTCCACACCATTGTCTGGCACAAGGCTGACTCCAAGTACCAACCTGCTCAGGACCACATCCACAGGTTCCGCCGCTGTGGCGAGTGGATCGAGGGTGAAGGAACCTTCCAGGCTCCCCCGACAGCCGTGGAAGCTGAAGTTCGGCTCTACCTTCGCTACGCTCCCCATGGTCGCGTCTGGTGGGATAGTGTGGAGCTTATCGCTGTTCCTTCTCCCCCAGCACGGCTGGTGACAGTAGCAGTGTGTCAAGGTGGGCCACGGCTCGGTGGCGACCAAGCGCTCGAGACCGCTCTGCATTACTGGCAAGGGGTCGTCCAGCAGGCCGGCAAAAACCGGGTTGACCTCTTAGTGCTTCCGGAGTGCGTAAACGCCGCGTTCGATCCGGACCGGGTGGCCGAATTGGCCGAACCCCTGCCAGGCGGCCGCTTCTACGACACGCTGCGCCAAGCCGCCAGTGAGAGCAACATGTGGTTGTGCGTGGGCTTGCTGGAGCGGGAGGGGGACCTCATCTACAACACGGCTGTGCTGCTTGATCGCCAGGGCGATCTGGTTGGCAAATACCACAAGACGCACCCTTACTGGCCTGAGGAGCCATTGGGAGTGACGCCCGGAAGTGAGTTGCCGGTGTTCCAGGCCGAGTTCGGTGTCATCGGCATCATGATCTGCTACGACAGTTGGTGGCCGGAAACCGCACGTCTGCTGGCTCTCAAGGGCGCCGAGCTGCTCCTCTTCCCTAACGCGGGCTACGAGGAGAAGATTCTCCCTGCGCGGGCGATCGATAATGCCCTGTACGTAGCCTGCTCGTCACTGAATAGCCCGGCTGTCATACTTAACACCCGCGGGGAGAACCTAGCGGAACGCCACACCGAGGGCCTAACTTGGGCCACCATTGATCTGAGCCAGAAGCCACAATGCCACCCCAACGCTGGCGGCACTCTGAACGGGGGGCCAGGTGGAAGGCGGGCAACACGCAACGCCAACTCGCTCTTCGTCTATCGGCAGATCGCCGAGGAGATTGCCAAGTGGGAGAGTGAAGAAGGGATCGAGAGACGATAGCCAACATGAAGATTCCTCTTTCCCTATCCGTCTACGAGCACGCCGCCAGGCTCATCGGCAGGACGCCCTGGGAGGTGTCGCGAGATGAGCAATTGATGTGGCAGGCGCACCGGGAGGCGTACCGCCTATACCACCACTTCCCGATCACCATAGGTATAGACATTTACAACCTGGAAGCCGAGGCCTATGGTTGCACGGTACAGCGGCCGGAGGGCGCTGGTATTCCCGCTATCACCTGCCCCCTCTTCTCCAGTCTCGAGGAGGCTCTTCAGGTAAGAGCCTTCGATCCCAAGAGTGCTGGGCGCATACCGCTGGTGATCGCAGCCGGCAGGAAAGTGAAGGAAGAGTTCCCGGAAGCGGATGTGCGCATCCCGGTGAGCGGGCCCTTCTCCATCGCCCAGAGCCTGCTGGGCCTGGGCCAGTTGCTGGCTGAAGTTGCCCAGCGTCCTGCTCTAGTGCGGGAGTTGCTGGGCAAGCTAGTCGAGGGCCAGGTCCGTTTCAGCCAAGTGGTAGCCGAAGCCGGCCTCGATGTGGCTTTCTTCGAGTCGGCTGCTGCTCCACCGCTCCTGTCGCCCATGCACTTCCGCCAGGTGGAGCTGCCTCCGCTCAAGGAAGCCATCCGCAGGGTGAGCGATATCGTCGGGCACCGGGTGCCCTGCATCATTGGAGGAGACACGGTCCACATCATCCCCGAGATGCTTGAGACCGGCACCGACTTCCTCATCTGTCCCGCCGAGACAGACCGGGTGGCCTTCCTGCAGCGGATGGAGGACCATCCGGAGGTCAAGGTGCGGGTGAACCTGCATCCGCAGGTATATACGGAAGGCAGCCGCCAGGAGATTGCCGCCGAGGTGGACCGCATCATCGAGCTGGCCGGGGGCCGGCCCAATATCCTCCTTGGCACGGGCGCTATCCCCTACGAGACGCCGCCTGAGAACATCCTTTTTCTGAAGCAATATCTCGACTGAAGCAGACCACCGCACGGCCATGCACTCCTTGGAGGACTAAGCGATGGAGGAGAAAAGCTTCAGCAACCCCTTCGACTACTCCCTTTCCCATTACCTGCAATCGGTAGTGAAGGACCTGGTGGCGCGCCACCCTCAGCACTTCGCCAGCCTGGACGAATGGGTCGCCTTCCGGGAGAGCTTCCTGGCCAGACTGCGCCAGGAACTGGGCATGCCGTTTCGTTCCCCCATGCGGTCCCACGTGGTGGAGGCGATTGAGTGCGAAGGCTGTCTGCGAGAGAGGGTGGCCTTCCTGTTCGACCGCGACTGCTACGTGGCGGCCCATGTCTGGAGTTGTCCAGCGGTCGAGGGCAGGAAGCCGGGCATAGTGCTGTCGCCTGGCTGGCCTCAGCACAAGTGGAACGAGACCTTCAACCAACTGGGCCTGCGCTGGGCCACAGAGGGCTTCGTGGTAGCTATCCTAGATCACGCCCCCTTTGGGGAACGGGAGCGCACGGATCTGGAGATGACCAACCTGGTGGGCGTCGGCGCTGCCGTGGGCATGCCCAACATCGGCCTGCGCGCTTTCGAGGATATGCGGGCCCTGGACTATCTGGCCAGCCGACCCGACGTGGACCCAGAGCGGATCGGCATAACTGGGCTGTGCCAGGGAGGCATGGATACTTGGCTGGCCGGGGCTCTAGAGGAGAGGTTCAAGGCGGTGTGCCCGGTGTGCTCGGCTACCACCCACGAAGCCTGGGCCCTGGACTTCAACTGTTTCGGCAACCTGGGCGACGTGTCTCCCTACATCCCCAACCTGCTCAAGCACGGAGACGTGCACCATATCCACGCAAGCATTGCGCCTCGTCCCCTCCTGGTGCAGGCTAACATCAATGACAACTGGTGGCCCCTCTCCGGCTACCGCAAGATAGTCAACCTATGCCAGGAGGTATATGCCCTATATGAGGCCAGCGACCGGTTCCGGGCTTTCGCCGACTGCGCCACCCACAACATCGCCCCGCCCTTCGACGGCCGGGTCACAGAGTGGTTCAAGAAATGGCTGTAATCACACTGTCGTTACAGTGCAGCATCATCGCGGGAGAGCACCATGTTTGACCCCAGCAAGTACCGGGAGCGGATGGCCGAAGCCAGGAGGCTCTATGAGACCACCAGGCAGTTCCGGGAGCCGGAGCGGGTGCCGGTGCGCCTCAGCATCGCTGCCCCGTATTACTGCCAGCTCTTCGGCTACAACATGCGCGACTACTACACCAACCTGGACTGCCAGATCGATGTGCAACTGAAGGCGCTGGAATGGGCTTTTGAGGCGCTTCAGGACGACCGCACCGATTACGGCATCCACCTGGACATCGGCATCGTGGGCGAGGCCATCTACTTCGGCCAGGAAGTCTTCTACCCTGAGAATGCCCCGCCCATCGGCATCCGGGGTGTCCAGACGGCCGAGGATGTGGAGCGCCTGGAACTCACTGACCCGGCCACTCACCCAGGGGTGCAGGCAGTGTACCGCAGGTACGAAGAGCTCAAGGAGAGGGTAGCCAGGCGGGGGCTGAGCCTGCCGGTGTCGGGTGGCTTTCCCCAGATCCACCCGCCCCTATCCGCGGCCTGCGCCCTAATGGAGCCGCAGCAAGTGTACGAGCTTATGTACTCCGATCCAGAGCTGGTACACCGGTTCCTTGCCAAGATGTTCATCGCCTTCTGCTGGCTGAAGGATTACAACGACCGCTACTTCGGTACCAGAACCACCAGGCTGGGCCTGGCCGATGACAACTCCGCCTTTATCTCCCTTAAGATGTACAGGGAGTTCGTCTTCCCCTATAACAAGGCCCTGTACGAGCGGTACGGAACGGAGTGGCGCTCCTTCCACGCCGACGGGCCCAACGACCACCTCTTTGCCATGTACGCTAACGAGATGAAGCTGAACGAGATGGACATAGGCGGTTTCAGCGATATCGCCAACGCCAAGCGGGAGCTGGGCGGCAAGGTGGTCTTCTCCGGCGGGATCAACAATCGCGACCTCTACGACGGCTTCGAGGCGGGCAAGCCGGCCATTGAGCGGGCCATCAGGATCGGGGCCCCGGGCGGGGGCTACATCTTCGCCATCGGCGGGGAAACCTCGCCAGGAGTTCCGGAAGATGTGCTCCTGAAGACAGTGCGCTATGTAAAGGAGATTGGGCGGTACCCAATATCCCTGTAGCGATGGCGCAAGCGCACGTAGGCAAGGCGATGGTGGCGGTGGGATCGTGTTGGGATGCAGTCACAGCCAGTTCTAGTGCTGTTCCGGGGATGAACCACTCAGTTCGTCGTTCTCCCCGGCACTTAGCATCATCCTTCTTGTCCGAAGAAGCGGCGCGGTTAGGGCCCACTCACGTTTGCTGGCACCAGGCTCACCTTTGTTGCCCCCTGCTTCTGCCTGTGGGAGAGCACTCAACCGAGCAGAGAGGGGCCAGGAATGGGAATGACATCGAAAGAGAGAGTCCTAGCTGCCCTTAGGTTCGAGAGGACGGACAGGGTGCCCATTTATGACAGTTTCTGGGATGAGTTCGTCGCCAACTGGCGCCAAAAGAAGGGCCTGCCGCCCTCTGCGGACATCACCGACTACTACGGGATTGACGTTGACATTGTCGTCCCCGATGAGACCCCGTTTCCCTCCCGCCGAGAGATCATACTGGAGAACCGGCTGCAGACCATCGCCCGCGATGGTTGGGGAAGGGTTACCCGCGCGCGGCGCGATGCCAAGTTCGAGGAGGTACTTCAGGTAGCATTGCCCGAGAAGCGCATGATGGAGGGCCTTGTCTTTGAGCCTGCGGAATTGGAGGCAAGGTATCCTGCTGTTGAGCAAGTTAAGGCACTAGCTGAGAAACGCTGCGTCTTTATCAAGACCGGCGGCCCCTACCTGAGGACCTCAAACCTGCGAGGCACCACCCAGTGGCTGGTGGATCTGGCGGATGACGAGACCTTTGCACGCGAACTGGCGATGAGGGTGACCGAACACATGACGGCGGTGGGGCTGGAGGCCATCCGGCGGTATCAGTTGTACGACACCGGCATCTGGTTCTTCGATGACATGGGTTCAAACCAAGGGCCGATGTTCTCTCCTCGCACGTTCGAGCACGTGTTCTTGCCCTGCTACAGGGTCATGTGCCAGAAGTATGCCGCAGCCGGTGTGGCCCACATACTGCTCCACTGCGACGGCAACATTGAACCCATCCTGGACATGTTGATAGACGCTGGCATCCAGGGCATTCACCCCGTCGAGCCGAAGGCAGGGATGGACGCGGT
This sequence comes from Anaerolineae bacterium, assembly GCA_028275325.1. Lineage (GTDB taxonomy): Bacteria > Chloroflexota > Anaerolineae > DRVO01 > DRVO01 > JAPWUW01. The sequence goes on from JAPWUW010000004.1 coordinate 15,305, forward strand.
GAAGCTGCGCAAGAGATACGGCAAGTCGCTGGCGCTGCTGGGGGGCCTGGACAACGCCGGCGTCCTCCCCCGCGGCGACAAAGACGAACTGCGCAGCCATGTCATGCATGTGCTGGAAGCGGGCAAGGACGGTGGACTGGTAATTGGAGCTCATTCCATAGGGCCGGATGTCGCCGTGGAGACCTACGACTACCTGCACGATCTGGTTCTCGAGCTGGGAAAGAGCACTCTATGACTCCCCGTCAGCGGCTTCTGGCTGCCTTGCAGCGCGAGGTACTACCGGACAGAGTGCCGATTTCGCCGGACGTCTCGAACATGATGCCAGTTCGGTACACGGGTAAGCCGCCCTGGGAAGTGTACGTCAACGAGAACCCGCCCATGTGGCGGGCACACCTGGAGTTACAGCGCCGCTTTGGCTACGACATGATGATTGCGATCGGGCTTGGCGCTGGCCCCGACGACCCGCCCTCAGAGAAGCGGATCATAGCGAGAAGTGAGGAAGCGTGGGTTGTGGAGGAGGTCATTCGCACTCATCGTGGAGATCTGAGTGTCCGCACTGTCTATCCACGCGGCTGCTCCCCTTGGGTTGTGAAACCACTGGTTACCGACCCTGAGTCCGAGGTTGAGGCACTGATGGTCACTCTGACCGATCCTTGGCAGAAGGACGTAAGTCAGGCCAGAACGGTACAGGAAGCTGTAGGGGAGGGTGGCATAGTATACAGCGGCTGCGCGGTTCCTCTCGCATGGTGGCTGTATCAACGACGGCAACTGGATCAAGGGGTGCTTGACTTCTACGACCGCAGCGCCTTGGTGGGGAAAGCGCTGGCTGCCTATTCGGAATGGGCGCTGGAGATGCTACGGGCGACCTGCGAGCTGCTGCGTCCGGACGTGCTCATGTTCGGGGGCTCGGTGGCCTCCATGTCAGTGGTCTCGCCAGCATTGTACCGCCGTTATGCCCTTCCCTTTCTTTGCAAGGCGGTGGAGATCGCCAGAAGTTACGGAGTGTTCACAGCGGTACACATCTGTGGCCGCTGTCGTGATGCCCTCCCTATGCTGGCTGAGGCAGGTGTGGACATGGTGGAGCCGCTCGAGGCACCGCCAGGCGGCGACGTTACGCTCGCCGACGTGAAGCGGGAATACGGACACCGATTTTGCCTAAAGGGGAACGTCAACACATTCCAGACGCTAGCTAGAGGCACGCCAGAGGATGTCATGGCGGAAGCCAAGAGGTGCATAGCAGATGCGGCCGCGGGAGGCGGGTTCATTCTCTCTACGGGCGATCAGGTGCCCGGAGATACCCCGGAGGAGAACTTCGTGGCGCTCATTGAGGCTGGCCTCAGGTACGGTGTGTACGGCCGGGCAGAGCACACCGCCCAATGCGAGCCTATCTCCACCTCTCGACTACACAGGGATGACATGTCCACCATCTCACACTAGGAGCAAAAGCATGGCAATGGAAGACAGGGACAGGAAGATCATTGCAGTCACTTTCGGCTCGACGCCCAGCAGCTTCAATCCGGGATGGGGCTGGAAGATACCCCGTAACCCCGAGAGAGAGCCTGGCAGGGAGTGGACGGAAACAGAGCTGGAGGTCACCAGGATGGCCAAAGAAAGCTCCCCACAGACCAGGGAGGTCTGGCGGACCAAGGTCTACTCCTACTGGGCTCCCTTCAACTACCCGAACGTCAGGGTGGAGCTGGGCCGGCCGGGTACGGGTACTGAGTTCAACCCTGACGGAGCGGAGATTGACATCTACCCCTATGGCAGCATCACCATCGAAGAGCAGGAGCCAATCGTCGCCGTGACGGTGATCGGGAGTGGCTGCTCCAACCAAAGCTATGTCATCCTCGAGGCTGAGCCATTGGAGTGGAAGTACCCGAGGACTGCGGTGAGGATGCGCCAGCAGAACCTGTGGGGTATGCATGTTAGGGGCGATGCCTGGTCTGCCGGGGTCAGAGAGGACTGGAACGATGCCGGGCTGAGCTCGGCTCGCTTCGACATACCCGAATCCAAGAGGGTGATCGTGGGAGGCGGTTCGCACGGAGGTGATCCCCACTACTGCATCAGGATCATCCGGATCGAGGTGAAGGAACCGGTATAGGCGAGCAGGCGACTGATAACAGGGAGGACCAGTTCCCTACCACTTGCCATGGAATGGCAAGGCGGAGGTAAGCTATGCAGTTCGTCATGTTCAGTAAGCACTTGGCACCGCTCTCGGTGGAAGAAGCGGCCCGGCGGGCTGGCGCCATTGGGTTCTGCGGTTTTGACCTGACTGTGCGGCCAGGTGGTCACGTCGAGCCAGAGCAAGTGGCAACGCTGCCAGCTGCTGTTGACAGGGTGCGGCGCATGGGGTGCGAGGTCCCCATGATCACCACTGCCATCATCAGTGCCGGCGAGCCTTATGCTGAGGACATTTTCCGTGCTGCTGCTGACAGCGGCATTCGGGAGCTCAAGCTCGGCTATTGGCACTACAGGGGGTTTGGGAGCTTGCGGCAGCAACTGGACGAGGCGATGCGGGATCTTGACGGGCTGAGCTTGCTGGCGCGCCGGACCGGCGTGCGCGCAAGCATACACAGCCACAGTGGGGATTTCCTGAGTGCGGATGGTGCCGTTGTCTGGTTCTTGCTCAAGGATCGCGATCCCAAGGAGCTAGGGGCCTATGTTGATCCTGGCCACATGGTTGTAGAGGGCGGGCTGTCGGGCTGGCGCATGTGCCTGGACCTGCTGAGCCCCTGGGTGAGCCTTGTGGCTGTGAAGAGCATGGCCTGGGAGCACAGCTACGACCCGGCCCTGGCGCAGGAGCGCTGGCGGGCGCAAATGGTGCCTCTGCGCCAGGGGACAGTGCCCTGGCTGGAGGTATTCCGCTGTCTGTACCAGATTGGCTTTGATGGGATTGTCTCCGTGCACAGCGAGTACCAGGGTTCTCACAGTTGGCGCGACCTTTCCCTGGAGGAGCTGCTGGTTCAGACCGCTGAGGACCTGGCTTTCATCAAGTGCGTGGCAACGCGGGCGAAGGAGGAGGCGTGTCGGGGATGAGCGTCGGTGGGAATGTGCGTGAGAGGGTGCGGGTGGCCATGATTGGCGCTGGGGCCATGGCTAATCGGGTCCACTACCCATCCCTGGCCTCGTTCCCGGATGTGGAGATTGCAGCCATTTGCGACATTGATGTTGACCGGCTCAACAGCACGGCTGACAGGTACAGGGTGGCCAAGCGGTACACCGATTACCGGAGGATGGTGGAGGAGGTGGCGCCCGATGCCGTCTACGCCATCGGGCAGCCTCACATCATGTACGACATATGGGTTTGGTGCCTGAGGCAGGGGCTCAACCTCTGCATTGAGAAACCCATGGGCATAACGCTGCACCAGGCGGAGGCGCTTGCTTACCTCGCGAGGGAGCACAACTGCATCACCCAGGTGAGCTTTCAGAGGCGGGCCTCGCCGCTGGCAGTGAAGCTCAGGGAGGAGTGCCTGCGCAGGGGGCCAATTGTGCATGCTGTGTGCGAGTTCTACAAGTGTGCCCTCGCCCCATACCTCGAGGCGCGCGATCATATGCTGGACGATGGGGTGCACGCCATAGACACCTTGCGCTGGATGTGCGGCGGCGAGGTGGTGAGAATAGACAGTGTGAGTAGGAGGGTACAGGTGCCAGATCGCAATTTCTTCGCCGCCCTCCTTGAGTTCGACAGTGGTGCCACAGGTGTCATGGTGCTGAGCTGGGCAAGTGGCAGGCGGATCTTCCGGGTGGAGATGCATGCTCCCGGGATATGCACGGAGGCAGACCTGGAGGGAAAGGGCTACGTGTATGCCGGTGACGATGTGAAGGGCGTCGAGTACGACGCTCGCCAGGTAGCCGGGAGCGATGAGCTCTACGTGTATGGTGGTTTTCTGGCCAAGAACCGGGAGTTCATAGACTGCGTCAAGGAGGGAAGACAACCTCAGTCGTCTTTTGAGGACGCGCTCAAGACGATGGAAGTGGCTGAGAGAATCCTGGCAGCCGCGCTTCGCTAGAGCGTGTTATGCACTTTGAGTGATGAGACGGACGAGGTGGCCGGGCGGGATCATGGCAAAGGCAAGGAAGTGCAGGCCAGGCGGCGAAAGCGGGCCACCCAGGCGATGCTGCGTTCAACCACCCACCTTCGTGGCAACAGGACAAAGCCCTTCTTGGCCTGAGGAAGTTTCACCACTTCCAGCCTTATGCCCTGCCCAGCGGCATCACGGGCTGGCCCCTCGCCGCTGTATCCGTGGTCAACGCAGGCCACCTCCACCGCCTGGCCCGTCACCTCCTGTACATGTCTTGCCAGATCCCCCACCTGGGCGCGGTCTTGCTCGTTGGCAGCGGTGACGCACAGGGCCAACAGGTGCCCCAAGGTATCCACCGCCAGGTGGACCTTCCTCCCTCGCCTGCGCTTGGCCCCATCGTAGCCAGCTCTGGCTCCGCTTTCCGGACTGAAGGGTGTGGCTGTCCGGGGTGGCGGCCGACGGCTGCGCCCAGTGTCCCTCGGCCACCCGCAGTATCTGGCGCAGAGCGTTGAATACCTCCCTGAGAGCATACATTCGTTGTGGCGCTTTTTCCGTCATCAGCATCAAGTACGGAGCCACAAAGGCCCACTACTCATCACTCACGCCACTGGGATAGGCTTCTCTTTCCATGCCTCGACTCTACTACACCCGGTGTGAAGGTCATAACACGCTCTAGAAACTGGGCACCCCCAATCCTGCCCCTGCCACGTGTTTAGGGCAGTTTTGTCGTGCGAATGACTGGAGCCACAATCGATATTGTGCTGCGCAATAGCCCGCGATCGGCAGCATAACTCCCGCCACGTGGCATGTCTAATAGCCCGATCTTCGGCGGCACAAGCACAGTGACAGGGGACGCGGCGTCCTGTTGGACAGATAGCAGGGCAGTGGGTTGCGGGCGCCAGCACGACTGCAGCGCTGCGCGCGGGCCGGGAGCTTGCCAACAAGCCGCCCCTCCAGCATGGCCCAGTCGGGGGTGCCCAATGGCCAGGGAGCAAAGCCCTGCCGTGGTTGCCCCGTCTGGCGCGATCGCCGGATGCCCGGCTCACGGCTCCACCCGCCTGATGTCGGGTATCCGGTCGAACTCGCGATCGAAGCTCACCATCTCCTCTGCCCCAAGGCGGCGCATCAGCGCGGCATGGTAGGCGTCGGCAAAGGGGAGGTTGAGCTGCACATAAAGGTCAAAGGCCTCCCGAAGGCGCTGCTTGCCGGGCAGGACTATGCCCGGCAGCTCAAGGAGGGGCAAAAGCGAGTCGCGGACCCTCTTCTTGGGCAGACGGTAGTGGCGCTCCAGGGTGAAGACCGCCTCGAAGACCACAAGCTCGCTTGTGCGCACCCGCACCTGCCCCTGCTCAACCTGACGCAGATAGGCTGTGGCCCTGGGCGATTGCTCGGGATGGTCGCCCAATAGGTGTCGCAGGATGACATTGGTGTCAAGGAGCGGGATTGCCATCTACTGCGATGTCCGGCTCAAGGCTTCATGCGCCATCGCCCTCTCTGCGGCTTCCCGCAGCTCCTCCGGCGCAAGCGGCGGGCCCTCGCTCCTCAGCATGCTAGCAGTGAGCTCCACGACGCTCCCCGCGCGCTGCAGCCGCACCTGGCTCCCCTCCAGGACGAAGGCCACCCTGTCTCCTTCCTTCAGGCCCAGGGCCCGGCGGATCTCAGCCGGCACAGTGACCTGGCCCTTCCTCGTGACGACCCTGAACTGCCACCGCATGCCGCCAACCTCCAGCATATGTAGTACCGAATATTACCATGTATTACATGCTACCCCAACATGCCACCAGGTGTCACGGGCCGCCAGCAGGGCTTTCCAGTTTTCCCGTTTGCGTCTTGTCAAGTGGTGTAAAAAGCTGGGTGCGAGTCAGATTTTAGGCGGCCATTGGCATTGGGGAGGCTCTGGTAGCTTTCCATGCCTCTTGCCAGCGGCCGCTGAGCTTGGCGGCGCGCAGGACAAGCACGAACTGAGCCCCTTGCTTGCTCCAGCACATTCCTGAGCCCTTGAGGCGAGCGCCCACGAGGCGCTTGCAGGCGCTTTCCACTGAGCCGCTGCCAATTGGTCAGGAAGCAGTGGATCTGCTCTCGGGCAGCCTCACCACTCGGCCCCCGGGAAAGCGCTTCCAGGCTGGCAACCACCTCCTCGACTTTGCCCTGCCAGAGCAGGTCCTTCTGCACCTCAACCCATCCCTCGGCTAGCTCCGTCCCTCCCCCAAAAGCCCCATTGCCCGCCGCCCAGAGGTGCTCGCAGGCATGATACCAGTCCAGGATCTCCACCCGGTGGGGAATTGCAGGGCATACTGGTTCCAAATGCCAGAAGCCCCATCCCCAAGACAGACAAGTGTCTCCACCGCCGGGTCAACCCCGCGCCCGATCACCTCGGCGTAAGGCCTCTCCCCCGCCTGCTCAACGCACCCCACCTGGGCGATGTAGCTTTGCCCTCTTGCTTGCCCACTCCCCCCAGAACCACTTCCCTCCACCCAGAACACCGCTCCAGCCTTCACCTCGTGCCAGCCATCTTCAAAGCGCACCTTGGCCGCATCCAACGCCACGGCCCAGATCATCTGCCCCATATGCCCCCGCCGGCTGCACCTCACCGGCTCCCCACCCTCCAAAAGCCGCCTTCGCTCCCTCGCCACCTCTTCCTCCAGGACCTGTCCCCTCTGCTCAGTGATCCTGGCCACCTCCCGCGCCGATACGGCAATCCCGGCAAGCTCCCACAACTCCTGCGCCGCCTCCCGAAACGGCAAAGTCACCCCCAGCCGCGCCACCTTCTCCTGCACCCCCTCGCTCAACTGCCCCGCCGCCACCTCCAGCGCCTCGTCCAGAGGATATCGCCCCCGACCGCAACCCTGGCAGCAGTAATACCCCCGCCGCCACTGCAGCAGCCCAACCAGCGTCTCCTGCTGACGGGCCTGTTCGCCCTTGTAGCGCAGCCGGCCACCACAAGGGCAGACCAACCCCCCTTCCTCTGCCTGGCGGCGCTCCTCGATCAGCTCAGCCAGCACGACTGCAAAGCAATCCCTGCTTAGCTCAAACAGCTTCCGCTCCAGCTCAGCCAGAGTGGCCTCAGGATGCTCGTCGCTGTACTCGTAGGCAGCCTTGGGCGGCCCCTCCAGCTCGGCCAGAATCCGTGCCATTGCCAGCACTCGTCCGCTATCCTTATCCGCCATCGAGCCCTCCTGTTTCCGGCCTTTCAGCCTCTTGTTGCCACCAGGAGGGCTTCACTTCTCGTGCCAAAAACGTGACTCGCACCCGCCTCGGTTTTTGCGTTGATGAGCTATCCCGTGCACCCTACAATTCCCCCAGTCGCGGTTCTCGTGGACCATCGGATGAGGGGCTGGCGCAAAAACAGCAACAGAGCCTGCTTGAGTCTCTGCGGCATCGCCATCCTAGCCACAGCCCTCCTCGGCTGCAGCCGCATGGCGCAGCTCAGCAACGAATCCGTCCACCAGGCCCCTGGCGCAGCTGTGGTTGCCACCGCGCTGCCAACTGCTGAGCTCCTTGAGGCAGCCGTTCCGCTTGTGCGAATGACCATCGCCGAAGCGCAACGATACCTCAGCTCCCAGACCTGCCAGACTTGCCCGAGCACCGGGCCTCTGCCCGAGGTCAAAGTGGTGGCAGTAGAAAGTGCGCAGTGGAGTGACACGGGCCTGGGATGTTCAAGGCCGAAGGAGCTGCGCGAGCACCGGCCAGTGCCTGGCTTCGTGGTACTGCTACAAGCAGAAGGTTGGCGGCTTGAGTACCACACGGACCAGGACAGCACGGTCGTCCTGTGCAGCGCGCACTGGATGCCCGCCTCAGGCAGCCGCTAGAGGGCTTCCAATCTCCAGCGGCATACTCTGGAGAGCTGACCAAGTCTTCTGATCAGCCTTCGGTGCCGTCCCAGCCAGTCCCTGAGCGTCCCGGGGCGAGCTGCGCCTCCCTGGCGGGCCCGCTCCCAGAGAACGGCTGGAGTCACGCCGCACCTACCCGTACCGCCCCAGCTCCTTGGCGCGCCTGACGAACTCCCGGTACAGCCCGAAGCTCACGCTATCGGGCACCGAATGGTCTGTGCCAATGATATACCCGCCACCCTCTTTCATCACAGGAATGATCCGCTCCATCTCCGCCCACATGCGCTCCGGCTCGTCGAAGAGCCTGACGTCCAGACCACCGTGAAAGCCAAGTCGATCGCCATACCGGGCCTTCAGAGCGAGGGGATCCATGCCCGCCTTCACCTCCAGTGGGTTGAGCATGTCGATCCCCACATCCACCAGTTCTGCCACCAGTGGACCGAGGTTGCCGCAAGAGTGATAGTACACCGGCAGCCCCCTGGCGTGCGCCCATTCAGCAGCCCGCCGGTCAGCAGGCTTGAAGAGCTCGCGGTACATCGAGACCGACATGAACTGCGTCCCTTTAAACCCCATGTCGTTGTACCACATCACTCCATCAAAGTGGTAGCCTGCTTCCCACACCATGTCGAGCAGGGCAATGCTCGTGTCAAGCATCGTGTTCACCATGTCGAGCACCCATTCCGGGTCCTCAACCATGGCAATAAAAAAGGGGGTCCCCACCATGTGCGAGTAGATCACCTCGAAGCCGAACCAGAGAACACCCATGACCCAGTCGCCGCGTCGCCGCCAGCGGGGGTATTCGCTCGCGAGGTACCCCCACGGAATGCGCTCCCTGCTTGGCTGCATGCGCTCCTTCGCCTTGGCCCACGATGCACGATCCTTCACCGCATAGTCCAGGTAACCGAGCGCCCCGCTCCTGTCATACCAATCCTTCCTGGTAGCTCCCCAGCGCGTGGTGTAGATGCGGTACTCGCTTGTCGCCTCGATCACCCTTTCGGGAAAGCGCGGGCTATTGTCGGGGAGGATCAGGCGCACACAGTCCACATCCAGATACTCCGCCCAATCCGCATTTGCCGGGAGCCCCTCTCGGCGCCAGCGGGCGATCGTGGAGTCCCACGGCAGATCTACAATGGGTACGCGGTCGGCCTCTCTGTGCTCGAACATGCGCTGAATGCGGTCTCGGCTGGTGAATGGCTTGCTCATGATGTGACTGCAACCCCCTGTCCCGTCCAGTCATTGCACCCCTTGAGAAACACGCAACAGGTGGCACTTGGCCATCTGGCCCTCGAAGTAGATCTCCTCCGGCACCTCTTGCTTGCAGATATCCATTGCGTGAGGGCACCTGCCCGCAAACTTGCAGCCCGCTCGCAGGTACTCCTCCGTCTCGCTTGCCGAAAGCTGCACTTTTGCCCGCCAGCGCTTTTTCGGGTCAGTCTGCGGCACACACTCCATCAGCAACCTGACATATGGATGCTTCGGTTCCATGAGGACCTTGTCGACATTGCCCATGGCGACAATGTTCCCCCTGAACATGATGGCAATGCGATCGCATACATAGTAGGCTGTGGCAAGGTCGTGGGTTATGTATACGACGCTTACTCCCAGACGATCCACAAGGTCACGAAACAGGTTCATGATGGACATCCGGATTGAGGCGTCCACCATGGACACTGGCTCGTCTGCGATGAGCAGCGATGGTTCGCTGAGAAGCGCTCTGGCAATGGAGGCCCTCTGCAGCTGCCCCCCGGAGAACTCGGCTGGATAGCGGCCGGCTATGGCCTCATAGCTGAGCCCGACCATCTGGAGCGCTCTTTCTATCCGCTCTAGGGCCTCTGCACGGTTGCCAGCCAGGCCGTAGTTTTGCACGGTCTCGAAGAAGTAACGCTCCACCTGCCGCAGGGGATTGAAGGTCTCAAAGGGGTTCTGAAACACCGCCTGTACGCCTGCCCTGCGCCATGCTCTCCTGCCGACGATAGGCTGTCCATCCCTGCCTCGGAGCGCAATGGTGCCCGATGTTGGCTCCTCGAACCCCAGGATCATTCGTGCCAGCGTCGTCTTGCCACAACCGCTCTCCCCAGCCAGACCGAAGATCTCGCCAGGGCCCACGCGAAAGGAGACATGCTCCACGGCAGTAATCCTGATCCTGGACAGCATGCTGCCCATGTGAAAGATTTTGCTGACATCCCGCACTTCAAGAACGGCGTCCGTGTTAGCCCTCCTTCACCAACCAGCACGCCACCCTATGCTCGTCCCCTACCATTTCAAACTCTGGCACCTCTTCCCTGCACCTGTCGCGCGCGAGGCGACACCGAGGATGAAAGGCGCATCCGCTCGGAAGCTCCACCAGCGAGGGTGGAGAGCCTGGAGCGCTCTCGCGCGTTCCTTTATCCCCAAAAGCCGGCAACGAGTTGATGAGGTATCGAGTGTATGGGTGCAACGGCTGCTCAAAGATGGTCCAAACGCTGGCCTCTTCGATAATCCTGCCAGCGTACATGATGCCAATGCGATCCGCCACGTTGGCAAGCACACCCATGTCGTGCGTCACGATGACAAGGGCGTTCTGCAGGCGTTCCTGCACCTCCTTCAGGAGCTGCAGCACGCCTCGCTGGACCACCACGTCCAGCGCCGTCACGGGCTCGTCGGCGATCACCACTCTCGGCGATAGAAGTGTCGCCAGCGCAATCACCACCCTCTGGCGCATCCCGCCAGACAGCTGATGGGGATAGACCTCAAGGACCTTAGGTGGCAGCCCCAACTCGACAAGGTGCTGCCTGGCCCTTTCCAGCAGCTCGCGTTTGCCCTGGTGAGGCGCGTGGCTCTTCAGGACATCGCCGAAAGTCCCCTTCACCTTGATCACCGGGTTGAGGTTGCTCATGGAGCTCTGCGGGACGTACGAGATAAACGACCAGCGCAGATCCCGCCTCTCCGCCGGCGCGAGGGAGTAGAGATCCAGTTCCCTCCCGTCAACCTGATACAGGACCCTCCCGCCCATCAGCCTCAGCGGCGGCTGCACGTCGCCAAACAAGAGCCGCACCAGTGTCGTCTTGCCACAGCCGCTCTCTCCGGCAATGCCGTAAACCTCGTTCTCGCGAAGCTCAAGGCTCACCTCGTTCACGGCGTGGATGACCTTCTTGGTACCGAAAATGTCCAAAACGTAAGCGGCACACAACTTGTTCGCCCGCACACTCCACATGACGCGCCCCCTCAACGTGCGCCCACCCGCTGTATGCGGGCGCGGGGGTCCAGGTACTCGCTGATGCTCATGGATAGAAGGTATAGCGCCACAAACAGGGCAACCGCAGCTCCTATAGGCGCAAATATCCACCACCACAGCCCAAGAAGCACAGCCTGGTAGTTCAGGGCGAAGTGAAGCATGGTGCCCAGCGTCGGAATGGTCACATCCGTGAGACCCAGGTAGGCCAGCGTCACCTCCATCCCTGTCACCCATATCATATTCCCAATGAGCGTGGCCATGGTGAGGGGCACCACAAAAAGCAGGTATTCGTTTACAATCAAACGGAGCGAGGGAGTACCAGACAGGATCGCCGTGTACGTGAACTCCCGCTCTCGCAGGCTCAGGATCTGGGAGCGGATGAACCGTGCATCGAACGCCCACCCCATCACCCCGAAGAGCAGCGCCATTGCGGGCAGGTTCAACCGCTCCCTTACCAGCATGGCCAACAGCACGAGAATGAGCAGCAGCGGCACCACTATGAACCCATCATTGACGAGCATAAGGACCCGGTCAACAATGCCGCCACTATAGCCCGACACCAACCCCACGGCCAGGGCGATAACTCTGGAAATGGTTGAGGCCAGGAAAGCAAGGAAAATGGAATTGCGGACCGCGAAAGTCAGCAGCCAGAAGACATCCTGGCCCAACGAGTTTGTGCCCAAGAGGTACTGCCGGGACGGTGGCAGGTCGCGTGGCACCACACGCCATTCGGTGGGGTCGTAGGGCGAAAAAAAGGAGAGAACCGCAAGCGCAACCAGCAACAACAACACAACTGAGCCAAGGCTGAAACGTCCATCCCTGAGCAGTGCTCTCAGCGTCTTCATCCGGCGAATCCACCTAGATAAGCCTTATCCTCGGGTCAAAGAGTGGGTTCAGAAGGTCCATCAGCAAGGTGCTCGTCGTAAGCGCAACGGTCGAAAGGGTTGTGATGCCCATTATCAGGTTGTAGTCAGATGCCAGAATGGCCCGGTAAGCAAGCAAGCCCACGCCAGGGTAGGCGAACACCACCTCTGTGACCAGAGCGCCGCCAAATAGACCCGAGAAACTGAGGGCGAGCCTGGTGATCTGTGGCAGCATCGCGTTCCGCATCACATACTTGCCGAATATCGTGCGTTCCCTCACGGCCGCAATTCTTGCATAGCGCACGTAATCCTCTTCATTAACACCCTGTACAATGAGCCGCATGATCTGGTGAGTTGTGGCTACACCTAGCAGCACCAATGATAACGCAGGGAGAAACGCATGCTTGAGGACGTCTGCTATGAACGCTAGGCTCAAGCTAACGGAGGCACCAATGGTATATCCGCCCCCAACGGGGAATACGGGAATCAGGTAAGCGAACAGGATGATGAGCAGCTGCGCTACTATGTAATACGGCATGGGTGCCAGAACCATTGCCGCCGCATCGAGGATCTTGAGCGCCCTATTCTGCCTGAAGTAGCCAGCCAGCGCCCCCGTGAAGTTGCCGATGACGAAAACCAGCACTGTAGTGGTGAACAGCAGCCCAAACGTCCACGGCAGAGACGCCCCTATGAGCTGGATAACCGGGGTGGGGAATGAGACCAGAGAGGGCCCAAAGTCGCCAGTGAACAGCCGCCGCCAGAACGATAAATACTGGAAGAACAGGCCTCGGTCCAGCCCGTACATTTCCCGCAGCACGCGGACTGTTTCCTCCGCCGCTTTCGGGTCCGTGTAAGCTCCCCGCGCCTGAATGGAGGCAACAGCCTTCTCTACTGGACCTACAGGCATCAGCCTGGGGAGGAAGAAAACGAGCGTGATCCCAAAGAATGTCACCAACACGTATTGGATCAGCCGTGGGATTAGATATCGTTTTACAAACCTCACGCCTGCACCTTCTCGCCAGGAATCCCTTGCCGCCCAGGGACAGGGCAGCAAGCCACTGCCCCTGGGCTCCTGCGCACCCGCCTGCTCTACCTACCCGTGGGTGTCAGGAATGTCAGCAGGTACTTGAAGTTTGGGTAGTGATGGTAAGGCACGATGAAGTGATTCTCAGCACTCGGCCAGCCCTCCCAGTAATAGGTGGAGACAGCATAAGGGTCCAGCGAAGTGGTGTAAGAAATCGCCGGGAGCTCATTTATGTAGAGCTTGAGCAGCTCCAGGCCGAGCGGCTGAAGGGTCGCCATGTCATTTGGATCGGTGACCTGAATCTTGTCGAGGATCTCATCGAGGCGGGGATGCGTCCACCGCGATGAGTGGCCAAAGTGGCGCTCGCCCAGGACCGGCTGCAGGTATTTGGTATGGAAACAGGTGAAGGTCCTGAACAGGTCGGCATTCTCCAGGTAGTTGCTGCAGTGTGTCTGCGTCCCGGCAACATCGTAGTCGCCCCGCTCAATCCTCAGCTGCCCGGGGTCTCCGACCTCGAACCTCACGTCCAGCCCAAACCTCTTCCACTCGACATACGCAGCCTGGGCATTCTGGTAGGTCCAGCGGCCTGGCGTATCCTGGGTGAACACGGTGAACTGCCAGGGAGTGCCATCAGGCAAATACCACTTTCCATTCGCATCCTGGGTGAACCCGTTCTTCTTCAGCAGTTTGGTCGCGACATCCGGCGCGTACTTCCACGCGCCATACCCGAAGCTCTCCTTTATCAGCTCGGGATCGTCCGGGAACTCAAACCCTCTCTTGCGCGCTTCTTCGACAAGCCTGGTTGGGGCCGTCGGGTCCCATGGCTTGAAGGTCTCGCCACCTCCCAGATCGATGGTGAAATCCTGCAGCCACTCAAGCAGCGGCTCCACATACGGCTTCTTCAGCTTCGGCGCGTTCACCACAATGGGAAGGGGGTTCAAGGCAGCCGCACCGTCGTAAGCAGTCATCACGTAAGAGACAGGGTCAATTGCCAGGTTCAGGGCCCACCGCACCTCCCTGTTGTCGAACGGAGGCTTGAGCGTGTTGAAAACCACTCCACCAACCCCTGGGTGCCTGTTGGACTGAATCCAGGGGAAGCCGCGTTCCGCATAGTAGCCGCGAGAGTACGGATCAGCCTTGGTGACGGCCCTGATCGCGGGCAGATCCAAGTCGATCATGTCCACTTCGTGGCGCGTCATGGCGATGACCCGGGACGTGAAGTCACCGTAGTCAACCACCACCAAGTACTTTGGCTTGGGCTCGCCGAAGATCATGCCTGTAGGGGTTCGCGCCCAGTCCTCCCGCTTCACCCACGCCGTCCAGAAGCCAGCAGGGTCGAAGCTGTGGAGGACGTACGGCCCATTGCTCAGAGGCGGATTGTACTCGAAGGCAAAGAACTCCTCGGTGTTGACCTTGCCGTCCACGATGAACTTCTCGAAGATGTGCTTGGGCATTACCCAGAGGCTTCCCCACAGGTCGCAGAAGTTCTCAAAGTGAAATCGCGGGTTTGGTTCCTTCAGGTGAATGACTGCCGTGTACTTGTCCGTGGCTTCAGCAGCTTCCACCTGCCGCGAGACGCTGGCATTGTAGATGGCACCGGGCACCTGCTTGATGAACTCAACGGTGAACGCCAGATCCTCGGCTGTGAGCTCTGTGCCATCGCTCCAGTACACACCTGGCCTGAGCTTTATAGTCAGCGTCTTGAAATCGGCGCTGTACGCAGCAGGCTCAGCAGCAAGGGCATTGATGATCTCTCCCCTTTCGAAATCATCCACCCACAGCGATTCGTTCATGACCTGCTGCATCCCGCGATCCCGCTGCCGCCAGCCTGCCCACTCGTTGAAGTTGCTGGGAGTGGCGTTGCGCCCCGTCAGCTGCTGAACGAAAACCGTTTCCTGCCGAGGAAAGCCAAGGAAGGCCGTAACAGCCGCCGCTCCTGCAGGCCCTGGCGTGGCAGCGACAGCTTCCTCCACCTCCTTGGTCACCGGCACGACCTGCGCAGGGGACACCGTGCATGCTACCAAGGTCCCCGTCGCTCCAAACATCGCCAGCCGTATGAATTCCCGCCGAGATAGGATCCTCTTCCTCATGTGAGCTCACCTCCTCTGTGTGCACACTCTCATGCGGACGACCTTCCTTCGTGTCGACCAGCAGACGCCAGATATCACCTCCCTCTCGTGCCAGGTTTGGATGCTTGCCCATGGCCAGGGGCAATCATCACTACTGGACTTCTTTGTTTACACCTCAGGTCGCATGCTGTCAAACAAATCCTGCATCGCCCTCGGGGCTTTCAAGAGTTTGCCGGCGTGCTGGGAGAATACGAAGGATCGGGATATCGGGTCGTGCAGGGCCGTGCCGCAGGCCTGTCTGCCCTGCAGCCTCCTGGAAGCCCGGCGCCCCCTGAGCTGCTACAAGGTGGAGATCCTTGTGCTGCGCAAGACCGCCCTCTTAGCGCTCCGGTGGCGGGGTATTGTGCTGTGGAACTGTCGAGTTTGCGCAGCACAAGGACAGTTGTAACGCAGATCCTGGCGGAGCAGGCAGTGCATGACAAGGGCCCCAGTCTGCCGCAAGCCCCCAGCCTTCAGTCTGCGGGGATAAGGCAGACTTGCATCATGTGCCGAATTGGGATATGATGTAAACAATGAAATCTACAGACCTTTCCGGAACCGAATACCAGCGAGACGAGCACCGCGTACATCGCATCCTGTACCACCTGGTCTGGACCCCCAAGCGACGCAAGGCGGTGCTGAACGAGGCCATCGCTCGGGACTGCCGGGAGCTCATCGAGGCCAAGTGCGCCGAGAAAGGCTGGCGCATCATTGAGCTCTCGATCAACCCCGATCATGTGCATCTCTTCGTACAGGTCTGGCCAGCTACATCTGCCGCCGAGGTGGTGAGAGAGTGCAAGGGAATCACGTCTCGCACCCTACGCAGCAGGTATCCTGAGCTACTGAAGCTGCCCTCGCTGTGGACGCGCTCCTACTTTGCCGCCACTGTGGGCAGCGTCTCGGAGGAGGCGATCCGGCGCTACATCGAGGCTCAGAAGGGGCGGTAGTGGCTGTAGCCTGCAAGACAGTGCGCCAGCGGCTGGAGCACAGGCCGGGTATCTCGGACTGGTTTGCAGACACCCAGGCGCTTTTCAATCAGGTAGCCCGGTTCTACTTCCAGGTCATACAGGCACACCCTGAGATACTTGCCCTCTCGAATCAGGCGGCTCTCAGCGCTCTGGAGAAGCTAACCCACAGGACAAAGACAAACCCCAATCCGCCCTTCTTGCTAGAGCAGGTGGCGGCTAACATCCCGGCCTGTTTCCGTCGCGCTGCCATCAACGCTGCGCTGGGAGCAGCGCGCTCCTTCCATGCGAACCTGGAGCGCTGGCGGCGCCGCAAGGAGAAAGCCGCGGCCAGGGGTAAACAGTTCCGGGAGCGGCCACCAGTGCCACCTCGCGTCTGGGCGAGGAGCGTCACGTTCTATGCCGGCATGTGGAAGGAGTGGCAGCCGGGCAGGATCGTGCTCAAGCTCTGGGACGGCAGGACCTGGCGCTGGGTGCGCTTCCGCATCTCTGGCCGGGAGCTGCCTGAGGGTTGGCAGGCGAAGAGCCCTCAGGTGGTGCGCCGGGGCAGGAGATGGTGGCTGCACGTCCCGGTCGAGAAGCACTTCCCGCAACCGGCCAGACTTGAAGAACAGGTGCAGTCCAACCCGGACCTGCGCCTGTGCGCAGTGGACCTGAATACAAACGATGTCCTGGCGGCGTGCGTCATCCTCAAGGCCGACGGCACGGCAGTGGCCAGCCGCTTTGTGCGCGGCGGGCGGAAACTGCACGGCCGCAGGAAGAGGCTGCTGGGGATGGTAGCACGCAACCGTAGCAGGACCGGAATCATCGCTGAGGGCGAGCAGGACAACGCTGCGCTGTGGCGCAAGATCAGGGCTCTCGACGAAAACGAAGCGCACAGAGTGAGCAGGCGCATCGTGGAGTTCGCCCTGGCACAGGGGGCGAGGGTCATCGTCTTTGAACACCTGGGCGCTTTCCGTCCCGCGAAGGGGCGTTACAGCAGGAGGGCCAACGAGAGGCGCAGCTACTGGCTGCGCGGGCGCATTGTCAGGTACACCCGCTACAAAGCGCGGGAGGAGGGGCTGCTCGTCTCCCGCGTGAACCCTGCGGATACAAGCCGTCTCTGCGCCCGTTGCGGCGAGGAGCTCAGCCGCTACAGCGCAGGTCAAGAACCCGGGGTATATTGCCCCGGGGCGCCGCTTGTGCGCTGTCCCTCTTGCGGCATGAAGGGCAACGCCGAACGCAACGCCGCAATCAACATTGGCAACAAACTGCTCGCCCGCTACGAGGTGGCAAAGCCCGCCACCGGCACCTCCGGGTGCGATTCCCCGAAAGGGGAGGGTGTCCTGATCTCCCAAGAAGCCGCAGGGCATGGAGACCAGGACGGGCATGGCACCGCCCGAGGTATCCCTCGCTTCCTACGCTCCCAAAGGAGTGGCGGCTACGCCGCAAGCACTCCGGGATGCGCCCACGCAGGGGTGCCCGAAGAAGCTGCACTGCTTTAGCAGTGGCGGAGTGTCACTATCTGCACGTCCAGCCCCAGCCCTGCCAGGACCCAGAGGGCCTGGAGCATCTCCCAGATATCAATCTTGTCGTCCTCTTCAACCGCCAGCATGCCAGCCTCCACAAGAGCAATTTTAGCACGCTGCTGCAAGCTGCCTGGACACCCTGTGCTAAGCTAAAAACCGGGAGGTGCCAATTGCAAACCAAGATTGTAATTCACACGGACGGGTTGTGCGAGCCGAAGAACCCTGGTGGCTGGGCCTGCTGGGGCTGGGTTGCCCTCCAGGATGGCCAGGAGATCGCTTCTGGCTACGGCTGCCTCGGGCAGGGGCCCGGAGCAACGAATAACGTGGCCGAGTACATGGCGGCGATACACGCCCTGCGCTGGGCGGTTGCCCAGGGGCTCTCGGAAGTCCTCGTGCGCACGGACTCGCAGCTCGTTGCCTGCCAGTTCTCTGGTGCTTGGGAATGCCGCTCGGAGCATCTGCGCCCGCTGCTTGCGGAGCTGCGGGATCTTGCCCGCCAGGCCAGAGCGCGGGTCGAGTGGGTGCCGCGGGAGCGCAATGCGGTAGCCGACGCCCTGAGCCGCCGGGCCTACGAGGAGGCGCGCCAATGAGGCGCCGGGATTTCCTGAAGGCTGCAGCAGCCGGAGCGCTCGGGCTTCTCGTGCCGCGCCCTGCTGGAGCCGATGGACCGCAGGTTGGCCCGCTCATTGAGCCCCGGCAGGAGCCGGAGCTTGAAGCCCAGACGTACAGCCGCCCCTCCTGGTTCCCCCAAGGGGCCTGGAAGGCCGTTTACGTCGTCGGGGATACCGATAACTACGGCCCGGGGACAGCCGACTACATCGCCCGAGGCAAGGAGCTTGCCGGCAGGCTGCGGGAGCTCGGCCTGGAAGTTGTGGAGTTCTACCCGCCGAACAACCGCTGGGAGGACGTAAAGGCTGCCGCAAGGGACGCCCACGTGTTCGTCTACAACGGCCACGGCGTTTTCAACTGGGACGGCGACCCAAACAAAGTGGGCGGCTTCTGCCTGCGCCCCGACGAGTTCGTGCACCCGGACCGGGTGGCGAGGGAGCTGCGCCTGCGCCCTGGCGCCTGGGTCTTTGTGTTTGCCTGCTTCGCCGCCGGCTCTCCTGGCGGGGAGACATACTGCCCGCCGGAGCTGGCCTATAGCCGCGTGCTCCAGTACTCAACGCCCTTCTTCCAGGCAGGCGCCCGCGCTTATTACGCCCTCTGGGATCCCGGGTACCCGGTTCGCTGCGTCTCCAGGCTGCAGGAGGGAGCCAGATTCGGCCAGCCTTTCTGGGAGAGCCATTTCTTCACGCACGCCCAAGCGGACCGCTACCTGCATCCCTCGCTGCCGGGGGCGCGCATGTACCTGGGCTGGGATGGCGACGGCGTGAACACCCGCACGTACACGACCACCTTCGTGGGCTACGAGGACGAGCGCTTCCGCGACATCTTCGGGCCAATCCCCCTCGCTGTCTGGCCGCCCAGCGCGCTGCTCTCCCCGCCAGCACGCCAGAGAGAACTCGTGTCGTTCCGCCTCTCAACGGAAACCGACCTGCCACTGCGCTGGCGCGCCTCGGTAAACGCCTCCTGGGCCGAGATCCTGCAGGCTGAAGCCGGAAACGGAGGCGAGATCCGGCTCGCCCTGGCACTCCCCGGGGCGGGGACATTCCGGGCCCAGCTCCTGCTTGAGCCGGCGGACAGCCTCGCCCTGGGCCTCGCGGTGCCTCTGGAGGTCGAGGCGAGGGAGGAAATTTACCTGCCGCTGCTGCAGCGCTAGCCAGGAGGATAGATGCATGAGCGAAACTGGCATTTCGCGGGCTTTTGCCTGCCCAACTGCACAATGGTTCCAGACGAGCTCTTCGATGAGCTCCTGCCACACCTGAGCGGTCCTGAGCTCAAGCTGCTGCTCTGCATAATGCGCCGCACGCTTGGCTGCAAAACCGATGCTGCGGCGATCCCTTTTGCGGAACTCCTGCAGGCCACAGGCCTTGCCCGCTCAACCGCGGCGGCCGCGCTGCGGGCCCTGGCGCGCAAGCGCATTGTCTTTATCGAGCAGGCCCCCGGCGCAAACATCTACCGCCTGCACATTGCCGGGGGCTCATGAAGCCCCCGGCGCAATTACTAGGGCAGCGCCTTCACCCAAGGGTGGGCGGCATCGGATGCCCCTGCCTTCAGGCATGGGCGAGGAAGATGCCGCAGCTGTGAGCACAGTGCGCATCGTTTGCATCATGTAGCTATAGGCTGTGTAATACACATTGTGACAGCGGGAACTCTGTACAAGACAAGTCGCAACTTTGTCCACTCCTGCAAATACCATGTCGTCTGGTGTCCCAAGTACCGTCGCCCGGTCCCGGACGAGGAGGTCGCGCAGCGTCAGGCCGAGCTGATCGGGCTTGAGGTCGTGCCGGACCACGTGCACCTGCTGTGCGAGGTCGCCCCTAAGTCGGCACCCACCGGCTCGTGAGGCGGCTCAAGGGGCGAAGCTCGCGGCTCCTGCGCCAGGAGTTTCCCCGACTGAGGAGCCGGCTGCCGACCCTGTGGACGAACAGCTACTTCGTGGCCACCGTAGGTGGCGCC
>JAPWUW010000072.1 GCA_028275325.1 Anaerolineae bacterium
GTGCTGCTTACATGGCCTGCCCGGATGGCCTCCGGCGTCACCCTATCGCTATCCCAGAAGCGATAGGCCCCCTTGGTGGCAGCCCACGTGCCACTCGCCTCCGGCACGCTGGCAGTCGGCTTGGCCGCCAGATCCTCAACAACTCGCACCAGGCGCCGGTTCAAACGTGCGTCGCCAAGCCGCGCATGCCGCAGTTCAACTGCAGCCCAACTCTCCATCGCCCCCTCCACCTCACTTGCCATGCCTCTATCCTACCACAACTCACCCGACATCAAGTTGTGGGTAACGATGAGCCTGCGAAGGGAGGGGAGCTGACCTCACCCCCGGCCCCTCCCCTGCGAAGGGAGGGGAGACCGTCGCTCTCCCTTCCCTAGAAGGGAAGGGAGAGGGGGATTAGGTGTGTGCTAGGGATGGGGGGTTAGGGCTGCCCGAGGGCCTCGCGGATTGCCTGGAGCAAGCTCGCCGGCGTGTAGGGCTTCGAGAGGAGCTGCAGGCCGTCCAGCGGCACGCGGCGGCTGGCAAGCGCCTCTTCAGAGTAGCCGGAAACTAGCACCACCCTGAGAGCCGGCTGCTCCTTCTGGAGGGCCCTTGCCAGCTCATAGCCGCTAAGGCCAGGCATGACGACATCGCTTATGAGCAGGGCAGGCCGCTCCTCGAGGCTCCGCCAGAGCTTGAGCGCTTCCTCAGCGTTGGCAGCGCACACGACCCTGTAGCCCTGCTTGCTGAGCACGCGCTCCGTGAGGAACCGCACTGGCGCTTCATCTTCCACAAGAAGGATCAGCTCCCTGCGCTGCGGCTGCCCGGCGGGGGCAGGCTCCAGCGCCCGCACCTCTTGCCTGGGCGCGGCGCTCGCCGCCGGCAAGAGGATATGGAACGCTGTGCCCTTGCCGGGCTCCGTCTCGAACCAGAGCTGGCCCTGGTGCTCGTGCACGATGCCCTGCACGATGTTCAGGCCCAGGCCCGTGCCGCGCTCCCCCTTGGTGGTGAAGAACGGCTCGAAGATGCGCTCCTGGATCTCCGGCGGGATGCCTGTGCCCGTATCCCTCACGGTGAGGAGCAGGAATGGCTGCCCCTGGTGCTCGGCAGGGGCTGTGGCAAGGGTGAGAGTGCCTCCCCTTGGCATGGCATCGCGCGCGTTCAGCGCCAGGTTGAGCACAACCTGTTCCACCTGCGTGCGATCCGCCAGGGCCCAGGGAGCATCCGCCGCAAGCTCAAGGTTCAGCCGGATATCCTCGCCGAGCAGCCGGCCCAACATCTTGGCCAGGCTGCCCAGGACCTCGTTCACGTCCAGCGGCCGCCTGTCGGATACCTTGCTGCGGCTGAGGAGCAGGAGCTGCCGCGTGATCTGCGTCGCCCTATCGGCAGCGCGCTTCACCTCCAGGAGCTCGGCATGCACCTCGCTGCCCGGCGGCACAGCCTTTAGCGCCATCTCCACCCCCGTGAAGATGGTGGTGAGCACGTTGTTGAAGTCGTGCGCCACGCCACCAGCAAGCTGGCCAAGAAGCTCCAGCTTCTGGGAGGCACGCAGCGCCTGCTCCAGCTGCCGCTCCCGCGTTATGTCCAGCGCCAGGCCAAGGACGCCGCTCACGGCGCCGGAGCTATCGCGCAGGGGGACCTTGACCACGCGGACCTGAAGCCGCTTCTCCCCGAGGGTCACGACCTCCTCGGCCTCGATCGCCTCGCCCGCCTCCATGGCGCGCCGGTCATTTTCCTGGAACTGAGCGGCCACCGCGGGCGGGAAGAGCTCGGCATCGACCTTGCCGATGATGGCCTCCTCGGGGAGCTCAAGGAGCTGGCAGAGCATGCGGTTTGCTGCCTGGTAGCGGCCCTCGCGATCCTTGGAGAAGACGAAGGCCGGCAGGTTGTCGAAGATCAGGCGCAGCTCCTGTGCCCGCTGCCTTTCCTTCTCCTCTGCAGCCAGGCGGCTGGCGACCGCCTGCGAGAGCGCCTCAGCGATCATGGCAAACTCCTGCCAGCGCGTCCTGGGCGGCTCCCAGGCGCCCCCTTCCCCAAAGGCAGCGATCGCCTTGCTCAGCCGAACGGCCGGGCGCAAGGCCAGCTCCTGCATGCCAAGCAGCCCAACGGCTGTCGAGAGGAGCACGCCGCCGGCAGCAATGATGGCGACGAGGTAAAGGCGGCGCACATCGGCAGGGGCCATGGGCAGCGCGGCCTCGTAGCGCAGGGCAAGGCCAGGTGGGCCCAGGTAGCCTTCAAGCGGAATGTCCATCACCCTTGTGGATAGCCTCGCGGGTGCAGAAGTGCCGAGCGTGGCGGCCTCGCTCGCCTGCTCTGCCTGCCCGAGCCAGAGGACGTACGGTGGCGGCGTGCCGGCCCCTGGCTGCCAGCCAGCCGGGCCCTCGAACGCAAGCTGCAGCTTCTGCACGCCGACGAGGCGCGCCATCTGCGCCCAGTGCTCTTCGTCTATAGCCTGGGCCAGCACGAGAAAGCCTGCGTACTCCCCCTGCCGCTCGGGGTCGTTCTCGTGAACGATGCGCGAGCCGGCCAGGAGGTACAGCAGCCCCTCGGAAGGGCTGTAGAAAGCTGTTTCCCAGTTTGGGGCGGCAAGGAGAGCGCTGCGCAACTGCCCGAGCAACGAGCGCTGCAGCTCGCCCGGCCAGGCGGCAAAACAGCCATTGGCGAAGATGAGCTCCCCATCGGGCTTGAGGACAGCGACGCCGCTCAAGCCCATGCCCTCCAGGAGCCAGTCGAGGTTGTTGGCCGCCCAGGCCGGGTCCGGCTCCCGGGCGAAGGAGAAAGTCTCCTCCCAGACGGCGTAGTCCTTGGCCTCCGCCGCCAGGTTGCCCAGCATGTGCTTGAGCGAAGCTTCCACCGCCTGCGCCTTCCCGGCAACAAGGGCTGCGCTCGCGCGCTCAATGGCGCTGGCCGAAAGGAAGACGAGCAGGAACACACCCGCCGTGCTCAGGAGGAGCACGCCCAAGCTGACAAGTAGGGCTCTCCTGTAGGCCGAAGGCCTCTTTGCTGCAGCTTGCCTTCCCACTTTTTTCTCCGCGGCTGCCCAGCTGCCGGCAAGGGCAAGAGGGGCGCCTCTGCCGGCCCCTGCAGGAACAAGGCACCTGTGTTAAGCATCGGCAGGGCAGGCAGCGGCTTGATAGGAAAAAAGTACCATACTGGAGGGGAACGATCAACTTCCATGCGGCGATAACCTGAAGCTACCCAGCAAGAGGAGAAGAGCAATGAGTGCACAGAAACCTCAACACCATGGCCAGCTGCTTTATGCCACCGTTTGTGCCTTCGACGCCCCCACGCACACGGCCACCGTGCAGCCCCTGGGCTCTCTTGCCACCTGCTGGCATGCAGTGCCGGTGAGCGCGCAGATCGAAACGCTCTCCCCGGGGCAGAGGGTGCTGCTTGCGCTGCTCGATGAGCACAACTGCGCCGCTGCAGTTGTGCTCTGCGCCGTCTCACCCTGAGAAGGAGAAAAGCCATGCCAGATGAGATCGCATCCTACCGGCAAGCTGTACAGGCGCTGCTGCACGAGCGGGATGAGGGCAACTGGGCAGAGCAAGAGCTCGATGCGGCACTGAGAGCCGCGCTTGTGGAGCTCTCTCACTGGTCTCCGCAAAGGCGCAGCGCTGAGCTTGCGCTCAGCGAAGGCGGCTGGGAAATCCCCCTTGCGGGGCTCGCTGGCCTCCTCTGGGTGGAGGAGATCTGGCTGCCGTACAGTTCAGGGAGCGAGCCCTGCCCTGTGCCCTTCGAGCAGCGAGAGGGCCGCGCCCGCCTGCGCACGTGCCTGCCTGCCTCGCCCGGGGAGGTGGTGCGGGTGCTCTATGCGGCCATCCACACCATTGCCGGGCTCGACGGCGCCCAGGAGACGAGCTTGCCGGCTGCGCTGGCCCCACTGCTTGCGCAGGGCGCGGCGGGCTTTGCCGCCCTCGCCAAGGCCGCCGCCATGGCCAGGGAGTACTCCTGGCCGGCCGGCGCTGCCGCGCAGATG
The DNA here is from genome assembly GCA_028275325.1 of Anaerolineae bacterium. GTDB lineage: Bacteria > Chloroflexota > Anaerolineae > DRVO01 > DRVO01 > JAPWUW01. Next base: position 3,956 of record JAPWUW010000072.1, read on the forward strand.
ACGCGTTGGGGCAGCGCCATGCTTGCAAGCTTCCGCCAGGCGCTCTCGGCCCTGCGGGAGCCGGCCACAGCGCCCTGGGTGAGCTGGGGATAGCTCGCCCCGGCTGCGCCCTATGCTGCGCCCGAACGCCGGCCGGCCAGGAGCGGCCAGCCACACGTTCTGTCACCTGCCCATCCACAAGGAGGAAAATTGCGCGCACTCACCCCTTCTTTAGCTTCAGCACAGAGGGGCCACACCGCCCGGCCCTGCGTGCAGCTCCTGCTCGATGACCGCCACGTTGGGGTATGGCGGCTGCGCTTCCAGGAGCTGTACAGCGGCGAGGAGGGCTCTGGGCCCTGTGCCATGGCCTGCAGCAATGGCTACATCCTGCGCGCCTGGGCCGATGCCAGCGGCAACCTGCGGCTCTGCCGCACCCCAGCAGGGGCAAGTTCCGGCTGGGGGGAGTGGTCGCTCCTGGCCACGGGAGTGAGCCCCGATGCGCAAGTTGCCCTGGCGGCAAAGGGCAGCGATGCCTTCCTTCTCTACGCTGCTGGAGGCAGGAGGGAGCTCCTTTGCCGGCGGAGCCAGGATGGCGGCCTTTCCTGGGGAGCGGCACAGCTCATTCACACGGCAGAGCCAGGGGTGCGCTTGCGGGCCATCGCTGCCATCTGCGCCAGCGCCCACGACTGCATCTGCCTTTTTGCGGACGATGGCCAGGGGACACAGCCCGACGACCTGGTGCACGTGGCCTGGCTGCGGCAGGGGGCCTGGTCCGCGGCCACCTGGCCCAGGGATGCGGGCGATGGCGTCGCCGGGCTGGCCGCGCTCTGCCTCAATGGCGATGAGAGCTACAGCAGCGTGCACTTTGCCCTTTGCGGCGCCTTTGAGGACACGGCAAGGCCAGCGGTTCGCCTTTACCACCTGCAGCTCACCGCCGATGGGCAGCGGCTCTGGACCTACCGCGGGCCCCTGCTCGTGGGGGAGGTGCCGGGCTTTGGCTGGGCCTGGCCGGCAATTGTGGCGGCCACGGGGGATCGGCCGCGCCTTTTCCTCTGCCAGCAGGCGGCGGGCTCAAGCAGGCTCGGGCACCTCTTCCTCCTGCGGCTTGGGCTCACAGGCCCAACGGCAGCTGGGGAGTTTGTGCCGCTGCCACTGGAGGCGCCACAGGGCGTGGGCGCTGTGGCCTGTGGAGGTTTTCTCTACATCGGGAGCGCCCGGCAGGTCTGGCGCGCACCAGCCCCCGGCACAGAGCGGCTGGAAGTCTCTACCGATGTCATCTCCTGCAGGCTGCTTGCCAGGCATCGCGGCCCCGGCTCCCTGGAGATCCTGCTCGATAACAGCCGCGGCCAGTACAGCCCCGGGGTGCAGCTGGGGGGCGCCCTGCGCCTTGGCGCGCAGGTTTCCCTGCGGCTCGGGTACCTCACGGCCGCCGGCGCCGAGCTGCTCCCGCAGGCGCCCTGCTGGGTGGAGGAAGCCGTGCACCTCTCGGGCGGGCAGGGCGGAGGCACCGTCCTCCTGCGCTGCTACGACGGCTGGGGCAAGCTCTGGCGCAGCGCTGCCGAGCGCGCCTACGAATGGGAGACCTCACCAGCCCTTGTTCTCCAGGAGGCCCTGGAACGGTTCGGCTTCTTCTACAGCGACGACGGCTCCCCCAGCCTCTATTGCGCCGGGCGCCCACCGCGCTTCTCCCTCGCTGCTGGCCAGCCCTGGGGGAGCCTCGTGGCGCGCGCACTCGACTACTCCGGCTGCGAGCTGCGCTTCTTCGCCAACGCGCAAGAAGAGCCAACATGGCCCTCCGCCAGGGCGCACGTCTTCACGCCGGAGAGCAGCCCTTCCTATGCCTATGGGCCGACGGAACATCCCTTCCTCGCCGCCGCCCTGAGCAGGGGCGAGGGCGTAGCCTGGGCGCAGGTGTTTGGCGATGGCCTCTTCGGGGAGGCCCTCGACGATGAGGCCATCGCGGAGCTCGGCTTTGCGCCTCTTTTCCAGCTCGTGGAACTTCGCCTGGGCGAGGGGATGGACATAAGCGCCATGCAGGAGGCCTCCTTCGCCCTGCGGCGCGCTCGCTGGGCCGCACAGGGGCAGTGGCTGCTCTCCCGCCCGAACGTGGGCCAGGAGCTCCTAGATGTTGTGAGCATCCAGGCAAGCGGCCAAGGCTGGGAGCGGCGCGTGCTCGGCATGGAGCTGCGCTACGACCGCAGGCACGGCCTTTACGAGCAGCGGCTTCACCTCGGCTCAGCCTGACGAGCCCTGCAGGCAGTGCGCCAGAGAAAAAAGCTTCTGACACCTTCCTTCAAGGAGCAGAAACATGCACCACCGTGTCCTTTGCCTGCACATGCCGCGCTTTCGGGTGGCAATTGAGCTTGCGCGGCGGCCGGAGCTCAGGGGCGCGCCGCTTATCCTCCACAGCGGGGGGGAGCGCCCGAGAGCCGTGGAGGCCTGCGAGCGGGCCGAAGCGGCGCTCGTGCGGCCCGGGATGCCCCTGGTGCGGGCGCTCTCCCTTTGCCCCCGGGCCAAGGCGCTGCCCGCTGCGGAGGAAAGCTACCAAGAGGCACACCGCCTGCTCCTCCTGGGGCCGCTCCTGCGCCTGACGCCGCTCGTGGAGGATGCCAGCCTGGGGCTGGCCTTTGCCAGCCTGCGCGGCCTGCCTTACCGCGAAGAGGATATCGCCAAGATGGTGCACTCAGAAGTTCTCGGCACCCTGCGCGCCGAATTTGCCGGGGCTGGCATTGGCCCGAGAGTTGCCATCGCCGGCGGGCGCTTTGCCGCCGAGATGGCCGCGCGCTACAGCGGCGAGCAGATCTGCATCCTGCCGCCAGAGGAGGAGGTGGCCTTCCTGGCGCGGCTGCCCCTTGCAGCCCTGCCGCAGCCCAGCGCCGAGTGGGTGCGCATGCGGGAAAGGCTGCAGCTCTTTGGCCTGCGCACCCTGGGAGATATCGCTTCTCTGGGGAGGGTGGCAATGCAGGCCCAGTTCGGCGCTGTGGGGCTTGCCGCCTGGCGCCTGGCTGCAGGAGAGCCAGAGCCCCTGCGCTGCCTGCCCCTGCCCCCCGAGGCGATGGCGCAGCGCTCCTTCGAGCCGCCGCTTGCCTCCCTGCCAGCCATCCGGGCCGCGCTGGACGAGCTGGCCGGGGCACTGGCCGAGAAGCTACAAGCAGGCGGGCTCACCTGCGCCGCGCTCTGGGCCTCCTGGGAGGGCGAGGGCGAGGAGGGCAGCATGCAGCGGCTGCCCCTGAAGGAGAGCTCCGCCTCAGGAAGCACCCTTGCCCAAGCGGCCTGGCGCTTCCTGCAGGGGGCCATCACGGGACCCATCGCCTCGCTGAGCCTGGTGGCAGAAGCGCTGCCGCTGCAGCCGGCCAGGCAAGCCTGCCTCTTCCAGAAAAGGAAAGCCAGAGCAAAACTGCAGGAAGTGGTGGCGCAGGTGCAGAGGCGCTGGGGCGGGAGCGCCCTCTGCCAGGTGCAGATGCTGCATCCCGCTCACCTCGAGGAGCGCCGCTACGCCTTCCGGCCGGCCACTTCAGGGGCCGGCAGCCGCCCGTAAGGGCACGATCACCGGCACAGCCTTCGGCACAAGAGTCACCTCAACGGGCGTCTGCCCGATGTAATCGCCATCGGCCTGCACGGGCACGGCTGGCTCTGAGGCAATGTGCACCTTTTGCCTCGCCGGGAAAAAGCGCACCCGCGGATCCCTCGCGCGGCCATCCTGGAGCAGCCGCAGCGCCGAGACCAGGTAATCCCCAATCGTGCGGCAGCGCAGCACGTACACGCCAAGCTCGCCATCATCCAGGCGGTGGCTGTAGCCGGGCCGCACAAAGGATTGCACGGGCGTCGTGCCGTTCACCACCAGCACGTCGCTCCCGCCAAGGGAAAGTGGCCGCCCATCCACCTGCAGCCGAAAGCGCACCGGCTGGGAGCCAGCAAGCGCTCTCAGCCCAGTCCAGATGTAAGCCGCCGTCCCAAGCCTGCGCTTGCTCTCGCCCGTCGTATCCCGCATTGTGAGCGCCGTGAAGCCAGCGCTCACGTTCAGCACACGGTAGCGCCCAGCCACAAGCATGGCATCGATGCGCAAGAGCCCGTGCTCCCCAGCGATGAGCGCGCAGGCCTTATCCACCGCAAGCGGGATACCGAGCTCCCGCGCCAGGGTGTTTGCCGTGCCGATGGGGATTATGCCCAGGGGCACCTGCAGCTCCACCAGCGCGTGCGCCACGGCGGAAACCGTCCCATCGCCGCCAGCCGCCACGCACACGTCGTAGCCCGCCCCAACGGAGCGCACCAGGCAGGAAAGGTCTTCCGCGCCGGAGGCCTCGTAGACATCGTATTGCAGCCCCCGCCGCAGGAACTGGTTCTCCAAGGCACGGCGCAGCATCTCCTCGTCGAAGTGGCCGCCAGCCCGGTTCAGGATGACAAAGGCCCGCCCGTGGGCTTCGCCCGCAGCCTTAGCAGTGCCCAGATCCTACCTCCAGCCCGGCAGCGGGCTTTGTCCCCACGGCCGGCACGGTTCCCCCAACTCCACCACGGGACGACCCCCCAACCCTACCGGCGCGCAAGCTCCGCCGAAAGGTCAAGATAGAGCTTGACCGCTGCCGGCGGCGTGTTCCAGGGAATGTGGTTGCCAATGCACATGAAGTACCCGGCGGCCATCTGAGCCGTCTGCACCATTTGGCGCACCATGCGCTCGATCTCCTCCGGGTCGTTGCGCATGAGGATGCGGTTATCCCCCTCTCCGGCCAGGACGCAATCCGGGTGGCGCTGCGCCACGCGCCGGAAATCGGTGTAGGGCTCAGTGACGATGCCACTGGCCCCGCAGGAGAAGATATCCTCCACGTAGGCGTCCAGGCAGCCATCGGCCATGAAGATCACCCTCTTGCCAGCGGCGCGCAGCATCCCCCAGAACTCCTCGTAGCGCGGGAAGATGTAGCGGCGCATCCAGGCCGGGGAGCAGACGGGCCCGCGCGCTGTGACGATGTCGTCGTGGCAAACCACAAAGCGCACCGGCAGCCGCGCGAAGACGCGAAAGACGCGCCGGTTTATCTCGGCAAATTCGTCCATGATGCGCGCAAATCGCTCGTCGAGGCAGATCTCCAGGAATAGCCGCCAGCCAAAGGTGAGCAGCGGCCACATGAACATTGTATTGTAAAAGCCCACCATGGCCGTTGAGCCATCGGGCGGCTCATCGCCCCACTCCGCCGGGAACCTCGCGCGATACTCCTCGTAGAGCTTGCCCTCATCGGAATAATCGCGGGATTCGACGACAGGCATGTGCGTGAAATCGGCGTTTGCCAGGGGGGAGAAGGAGAGCGCTTCCTCAGCATCGCGGAAGCTGCGCCCCCAATCCCAGTGCCAGGTGGTGCCATCCCCCCAGCGCACACGCCGCCGCCCTTCCTCATCCTCGATGTGGCCCTCGGCCGCCGCATCCGGCCGCGGGATGGGCTCGTCGCTTTCGGGTATGGGCAGCTCAAGCTGCGGGTACAGCTCCCGCAGGCGCAGCCGGCACTGCCGCGGGTGCTCGTAGTAGTCTATGCCGGTGAGGTAAGTCTCTGCATCCGGGCAGGACCAGTGCTCCCAGTGCGGGATGCGCTTGGGAGCAAGCCCCATCAGGGCAAGGTAGCGGTCGCTGTACCGGCCTCTATCTTCAGGCGTGCTCATCCGCTGCCCCTCACAGTTTATAGGCCTTTTTGGCGAGCCGATATGCGCAATCCTGCATCATCTCGTGGGCATCGTATATATCCACGACGCCGCGCACGACAAGCCCAGCCAGCCAGTTGGCGTCGACGCGCCTGGCAAGGTCGTGCCGCGCCGGGATGCTCGGGAAGGCCCGGGTGTCGTCGTTGAAGCCGACGGTGTTGTAAAGCCCAGCCGTCTCGGTGACGAGCTCGCGGAAGCGCATCATGCCGTTCAGGCTATCGTGGAACCACCAGGGCGGGCCCAGCTTCAGCGCCGGGTAGTGGCCGGCGAGGGGCGCAAGCTCCCGCGAGAGGGTGGATTCATCGAGCATGAAGAGGATGAGGGTGAGGCGCGTATCGTTGCCATATTTGTTGAGCAGCGGCCGCAGGTTGCGCGTGAACTCTGTGGCAATGGGGATATCCGCCCCCTTGTCTGGCCCGAAGCGCTCGTAGAGCGGCAGGTTGTGGTTGCGAAAAGAGCCGGGGTGGATCTGCATCACCAGCCCATCCTCGATGCTCATGCGGGCGCTCTCCATGAGCATGTGGCCCGTGAAGCGCCTGGCATCCGCCGCACTCGCCTCCCCCCGCATGGCGCGCGCAAAGATCGCCTCCGCCTCTTGCTCTGAGAGCTCCTCAGTGTAGGGCTCAAGGACGCCGTGATCCGTGGAGGTAGCGCCCATTTCCTTGAAGAAGCGGCGCCGCTCCTCGAGCGCCCGCACCAGCGCCCGGTAGCTCGTCACCTCGATGCCGCTCACAGCACTGAGCCTCTGCACGTTCTCTCGCCAGCCAGGGGTGTCGATGTTCACCACCCCATCCGGCCGAAAGCAAGGGATGACGCGCCGATCCCAAGTGGCGCGGATGCGCTGGTGGTGCTCCAGCGTGTCGGTGGCCGCATCCGTCGTCGTAAGCACCTCGATGCGGAAGCGGTCGAAGAGAGCGCGCGGGCGGAACTCCGGCCGAGCAAGGCAAGAAGCGATCTGGTCGTAAATGCGCTGGGCCGATTCGCCGGTGAGCTTCTCCTGCACGCCGAAGACCTCGTGCAGCTCGTGGGTGAGCCACATCCCCGTGGGAGTACCGCGAAAGAGATAGAAGTTCTCGGCAAAGATCTGCCAGATCTTGCGGTGATCCTTCTCCACCGGCCCACCATCCAGACGCGGTATGCCAAGGCTTTCCAGAGGAATGCCCTGCGAGTAGAGCATGCGAAAGACGTAGTGATCCGGGATGATGAGTAGCTCCGTTGGCGTGCCAAAGGAGCAATCTGGATCCGCGAAAAGGCGCGGATCCACATGCCCATGCGGGCAAACGAGGGGCAGGTCCTTGGCCTGGCTGTACAGCTCCATGGCTATGGCCTTTTGCTGCGGGTCAGGGCCAAAATAGCGATCGGGCGGCAAATGAATCTTCTCTTGCATGCTGTCGGGGCTCCCTCGCAAGCGCTCGAGCTTTTCCCCTATGATATCCTCAACCGCAAAGAGCACAAGCAGCACCCCCGCCCACCCTGCAGCTTGGCTCCTATTTTGGGAGCGGGCGGGTGGGAATACCTCCCTAAACTGCAGCGCTGGCGGCCAAGGTGCTTTGGTAGCGACAGGCGCTCCAAGGCGAGCGCAGCGCTTACAGCCAAGGAACACACCTCCAAAGGATCCTGGCACCTAAGCCCAGGCACCATGGCCGCAGGTGCTGCGCCCGAGGGGCAAGTCTCTCCCACCCGCCCGCCCTGCGGCTTGGCTCTCCTTTTGGGGG
>JAPWUW010000073.1 GCA_028275325.1 Anaerolineae bacterium
TCCTCTGGCGCCTGTCCACCATCACCGGCACAATGAAAGCAAGCTCAGGCCTCTCCCTCGCCGGCATCTCCCCCAGAAAACCCATCAGGTCAGCTAGCCCCCTTATGCTCCCAAGCGAGGGCTGCACGGGACAGACAACAAAGTCCGCAAGCGCAAGCGCGTCCTCAAGATAAGGCATCCACGAAGGAGGCGTGTCGATCACCACATAGTCAAACCTGCGCTCAAAAAAGCGCCGCAGCTCAAAGAGCGGCCTTGCCCTCAAGCCCCGCCCCACTTCCCCCCGCCCAGGAGGAAGAACCCAAAGCCCCCTCCCCACATCACCCATCAGGTAGCGCTGCAGGCCTCTGCCCAATAGCACGTCCAAGAACCCAGGCCTACCCCTCACGTCCCCAAGCCCAACCCACCTGCACGCATCGGCCTGCAGGTCAGCATCAACAAGCAGCACCCTCCTCCCAAGCCGCACAAGCCCACAAGCCAGGTGCACCGCAACCGCGCTCTTGCCCACACCTCCCTTGTGGTTGGCAACGGCAAGCTTCAGGCAGCCCATCAGGACCTCCAAAAGGACACCCCTGCAAGTTATATGCCCCCGTATCACATGCCTGCAACCAGCCCTCAGCCAACCACAACCCTGAGCCTCACCCTGCGCCCAAGCACCTCCACCAGCGCCTTCTCCACCTCAGGACCAAGCATCTCACCCACAACAGATGCCGCGTACTTGTCCCGCACCTGCACCACCGCCTCCCTCTCCCCAACCCGCAGGAGCCGCGAGTCCCTGATGAACTCAAGCTGCGACGGCCTCTCCACAACACCAGCCATGAGCTCAACTACCCTCCCCCAGATGCCCTCAAGGTCATCTCCAGAGCCTTCATCCTCGCCGTAGCGGTAGTCCTCCTCGATGGCGCGCACCAGGAAACCCGGAGGGTTGCGCCCAACAAGGTCGCTGCCCTCAGCAAGCAGCCTGTCCAGAAGCCTCATCTTGGCCTCGATGTGCTCGGCAGGGTGCCTTCCCACAAGCTGCCTTGCCCTCGCTGCACTCACTCCCCGCTTTCTGAGCTCCTGCACGAGATGCTCGCTTTCCTGCGCTCTGCTCCCTTGTCTTTCCTGGTCAGGGCCCTCCGTGTGCGCTGGCCGCGCTTCGCAAGAAGCGCGGCCCCTAACAACAACAGGGTCTGTCTGTTGTTTAACTGTATCTTGTTTAACTGTATCTTGTAGGGCTCGTTTTTTGACCAAGGGCTTGGTCAAATTTTGAGACCTCCCTTGGTAAAAATCTGAGCCTAGGGTGCCCGGACCCTTGGTCAAATTTTGAGACATGCCTTGGTCAAAAAATGAGCCTAGGGTCCCATCGGCTGGCTCGACGAAGTTGAGCCGGTAGACTGTGGCCTCCCAGCCCCGCTCGGGGCTGAGGCGCTCCTCAGCGATGATGATGTTCTTGGCCTTGAGCGACTGCAGCGCGCGCAGGAGCGTGGGCCTGCTGAGGCCAGTGCCCCTGTCCAGGGTGGTCCCATCCTTTGTCTCTATCCCGTAGAGCATCTGGCTGAGGGAGATGGTATCGCTGCCCTTCTTGAAGCCGAGCGTGCGCCGGATTATGTAGAGCAGGACCTTTAGCTCGGCGCCGGAGAGGTCTGGCAGGAGCTCGTCGAAGAGCTCATCGGGGACCATGGTGTAATTGGGGCGGCTGAAGCCGCGGAAAGGAGGCTTGGCGTCTGCCGGGCAGGCGTTGGAGCTTCTGTTCTTTTTGGGCACGTCCTTTGACCTCCGCGTCTGCTGAAGCTGAGGCTTGCCCGGCAGGCGGAGGTCTGCTATCCTCTCCCTTGGATGCGGGGGGAGGCGGTTGGCAGACTGACGGTACCTGCCAGGCGCCTTTCTCTTTTTGTCTTGTCCTCAGTTGTCCGCTGCAAGCTTGCAAGCAAGCACGCTTGCAAGCTTGCTTTCATGCTTGCTTCTTGCGCTGGGCCAGGGCAGCAAGAAGGCTGCTATCGCCGCGCTCGGCGAATTCGCATAGCACGAGGTTCAGCCCAAGCCGCGCCACATCCTGCTTGCTCAGGCTCACTCCATAGCGCTTTTTCACCTCATAAAGGGCGTCCTCAAGCCTTGTGAGCTCCTCCTGTGTGTAGCGGAAGGAGTTGGTGATGGTAGCCCTTTCCCGGAGGGTCTGCCAGATGGCCTTGGCGCCATCTGGGCCGACGCCCATGGAAAGGCCGGCGGAATTGTCCTCAATCTGGCTTGCTTGCAAGCGTGCTTGCTTGCTTGCTTGCACGCTTGCTTTCTTTCGCGCTTGCTTGCTTGCATGCTTGCTTTCTTGCAGCTCCTCGGCTGCAGCGGTCTCCTCTTCGGCTGGACCCGGTGGCTCCTGTTCCACGGGAGCGTAGTCGCCGAAGAAGAGGTCGGCCCCTTTGCCCTTGACCGAGACGCGCCTAGGCACTGTCCACCTCCGCTGCCAGCCTCATGTACGCCTGAGAGGCGTCGCTATCGCGGTCGTAGTCCATGATGGGCAGGCCGGCGGCGGGCGATTCCTTCACCCGCACGGTGTGCTTGACGGTGATGTCGAATACCTGCCCGGGGAAGGTGGCCTTGAGCTCGTCCAGGATCTCCCTGGCGTGGGTGGTTCGCGAGTCGAACATGGTGGGCAGGATCCCGGCGACGCGCAGATTTCTGTTGAGGCGTCCCTGTATCTTGCTCAGGGTGCGCAAAAGCAGCGCCAGGCCGCGCGTGGCCAGGAACTCGCACTGCATCGGTATGATGACCCGGTCGGCCGCGGCGAGGGCGTTAACCGTGAGAAGGCCCAGGCTGGGCGGGCAATCGATAAGGATATGGTCGTAGTGCGGCCTGATCTTCTCCAGGACGTCGCGCAGCACAAGCTCGCGCAGGGTGACGTTCACGAGCTCGATCTCAGCTGCGGCCAGGTCGATGGTTGCCGGCAGAATGTCCACGCCGGAGCTTGTCTTGCGGATGACGGTGAACGGATCTAGCTCCTCATCCAGAAGCACCTGGTAGACGCTCAAGCTGAGGGTGCCAACGTTGATGCCCGCGCTGATGGAGAGCGAAGCCTGAGGGTCCAGGTCCACGAGCAGCACCCTGCGGCCCAGGCGGTGTAGGGCCACACCGAGGTTGAAGGTCGTGGTCGTCTTGCCCACGCCGCCCTTCTGGTTCACTATTGCCGTGACAAGGGCTCGCGAGCCCGTCTCCTCGGCTGGCTGCGCGCTCCCCACTCCTAGGAGAGCCTGCAGGGAGCTCTCAGCGATGCGGTAGTCCCTGCCGAGCTTGACCGCACGGATCTTGCCCTGGCGGATGTAGCGCAAGACGGTTTTCGTGTCCACTCCCAGCCGGCGCGCCACCTCCTTTGTGGAAAGGAAGCTTTCCGCCGTGGCAAGCTGCAACGCTGTCCGCCCGATGGCTGCGCGCGCCTCCGCCTTGCTTCTTTCCGCTTCCATCCGCACCTCCATTTCCCCAACCACCGGACGGGGACAGCACCACAGGGGCAGCAACGAGGAGCACACAACAAAGCTCTTGAGCGCAAGGCCCAAGCTCTGCTAAGCTATTGCTATTATAACACGGCTTTTTGGCATACTCGGGCCAAAGCCATCGCTCCGGCCGGAACAGCAAAAATGGACCAGTCTGGCCTCTTAGCTCAGCCCCGGTGGCGCCATGTCCCTCTCTCTACCCAATTGGAGCCAGTGCAAGAGCCTATATTGGACAACTGCGGACAGAGTAGCACTTTTGGTGCCAGGTGTCAACAAGGGCTTGTACTGGCACCAGGCCCGCTCCAGGCCAGCAACAAGAGCCGCTGGCTGCGCCGCGGGGGAGAATGCGCCGCTGCCGGGCGCCCGTGGCTCATTGAGCCTGGAGTTTGTATTTGAGGGCGCTGCCCTACCTAGCATAAACTCCGGGCACCGCCCGTTGCGCCTGCTTTCCAGGCGCAGGACGCTCCATCTTGGGGCAGGAGGGTCGCTGGGGGTTGTCAGCTCTTGGCAGCGATAGCCTATGGCAAGGGGCTTGCTGAGGAAGCTCTATGGCCTGGGGGGATGGCCACAGCATTTGCCTTATGGGAGGCAACTGCACACTGTGCTGGGGCAGCTCCCTTGTCAAAGGCGACCGTGAGCCACGCTCGGCACATAGCCATCTGCACAGGTGGACATAAATATAGTCCTAGGCTCGTTCTTTCTTGGCGCAGCGCTCGGGCATCTGGCTGGAGGTGCACAGTGAAGGCGAGGCAGAGAGCGACGTTTTTTGGCCTGTTTGTAGCGCTGATTTTGCCCTTTCTTCTTGATCTGGCCATTGGCAAGCGCACCAGCGACCTTGCCTCTCAAACAAGGGTCATAGTGGCGATTGCTGAAGAATGGGGTCTGGTCGCCCTTCTGCTTGGGGTCATCTTGTTTTGGGAAAGGCAGGCTCTGGCGACGATCGGCATAAAGAGGATGTCAGGGCGGGACGTCGCCGCCGGGATATTAGGCTTTCTTTTAGGTGCACTGTCATTTGTCCTCACCACGCCGCTCATAGGCTTTCTGGGGCTTGAGACGACATCTACTGGCATATCGAAGCTCGCCCAGGTGCCCGTTGCACTGCGGGTGGCAGTGGTCCTAACAGCGGGCATAACCGAGGAGATACTGTTTCGCGGCTACCCGATTGAGCGCATAACGGCGCTCACGGGAAAGCTGAGCTGGGGCGCCACCATCGCTTACGTGGTGTTCGTTCTGCTGCACATTCCCTTCTGGGGCCTTGGCGGCACGATTCAGATAGGGGTGTGGACGCTCATCGTCACCGTTCTCTACGCCCGCAGGCGCAACCTACTTGCGTGCATGCTGATGCACATATTAAACGACGCTTACGCCTTTGTACTCTTGCCGCTCCTGCTCCCGCAGTACGTCCTTTAGAGGGTTGTAGGGCAACTGCTCTGCGGTGAGTGCGGGTTCTGCTGGCTGAGCCGTGGGTCTCTCATCGCCGGTATCCGGCAGGGGGCAACCGCACGCGTCGCTTGAGGTTGACCTTTCGAAGGGGAGCGCCTCCTGGTGCTACCCTTCAGTGTGCCGCTCTGGAGCGGCGACGGCGGGCGTCCAGCCTTTTGCGCGCGAACACAAAGAGGGCAAGCGACGCCACAAGAACCAGGAGCACCCTTGCGGGCACGGCCCGAAAGCTTGAGCCAATGAGCATGGCGTGGGCTGCACCGAGCAGAAGGGCGACGTACGTGAGCCAGTGCAAGGCACGCCACCCTCTGCCCAGCCTGCCTCGAAGCAAGGCCGCAAGCGCTGCCACCACCAGGAGATACCAGGCTGGCCGGCCACCCATCTGCAGGAAGCCGCTCACCGAGCTCAGGACGGGGATCAAGACTGCAGGCGAGCCCATGTCCAGCATCACGAGAAGTGGGTGGACGGTGAGCAGGACAAGCGCCGCTATCGACATGTAGTGATGCACCTTGAGAAACGGCATTCCGAAGAGGTGCAGCATTTGCCTCATGAAAGCGGAGGACAAAGACGCAGCCAGTGCCGCGAGGTAACCGAGCAGCGCGGCGGCGCGGATCGCCCAGTCAACCGCTCGCCCTGGTGGGCCTGCCACTAGGACGACGAGGACCAAAATCACCGCCAGCCCTGCTGCCGCCAGCAGGTACACTCGCTTATCCCTCGACGAGCCAGCTTTCAAGTAGCACCTCCTCACTTGCTGAAAAGTGCGGGCTAACGAACGCACTCCAGGGCGTCCGGATCCCGGCTGTACGAAAAAAGCGCCTTCCCTGCTGAGCCGTGCGCCTATCCACAGAGTAAGCGGGCCATGCAAGTCTGACAGGAGACCGAACGACCGCGATCTTGCGGTATCAGGATTGGCGCTGCCAGGTTGCATGGGCTAAGTCCGGCCCCAGTGAGGCGACAAGAAGGCAGGCCGTAACGCTCCCTTTCTGGGCCATGCTCACCACATTCGTGCGTGCGGCCCCAAATACCCGGGGCTGGCCATGCGCCTGCCGCCCCTCGAGGAAGCGCTGCCCCCTGCAGCAGCCCACTGTCAGGTGACCGCAGGACCAGCAGGGCGGTGCCAGCCCTGCGCACGAGCAAAATTGGCAGGCCCAACAAGCAGGGCTGGCAGCTGGAAGAGCTCTCCGAGACTGCACCTGGCTGACGAGCCCTTCCTCTCAGCTTGCGGGGTCTAGCCCCTTGGAAGCGGGCCCGGCCAGCCGCTCTCCGCTTGGGGAAAAGCGCGAGCCGTGGCAGGGGCATTCCCAGACTTTGTCCTTGGCGTTCCAGCCCACCTCGCAGCCCTGGTGGGGGCACTTGGGGGAAAGCCTGGTCACATTGCCGGCCTCGTCCCTGAACACGGCCACCTTCTTGCCACCGATCGAGAGCACCGCGCCCTGACCTGGCTCAACTGCTGCGGCGGGGTCCTCCTGCGCTGTCCCCACCGGTGCTGCTGGCTGGGTGGCCGCGCCGGGCGCGCAGGCTCCAAGCAGCAAAACAACGGCCCCTGGAACCATTCTCAGCAAGCTTCGTCTGGTGATTCTTCTCATATCGGCTTGCCCTCCGCACGTCGGCCCCCGGCTCTTGCAGGCTCAAGGCAAGGGTCCTTGGCAAAGCATAACGACCTGCTTAGTATACGACTTCCGCTCTCTCTCAAAAAGTTTCGCTCGTCCCCGGAGAGCCTTCCAGCTGTCGGGGAAGGTTGGCGAGGACTCTAGGGCCTGAGTTGGCCTTGGCTGCCAGTGCCCGCAATCCGTCCATCGGGGTCTATCCCCTCGGCATGGAGGGCTGGAAGCAGGGCGCCACCCACTTCAGCTGCTTGCATGGCATTGCCTTCAGCGGAGGCACAAGTTGCGCCCAGCAATTACGGCGGGTTGGTGCTCGGGCTTGTTGTAAAGGCTGACAGATCCCTTCTGGTCGCAGCATAGCTTGGGGTTATGCTCGGCCCACGGGGCTCTTGTCTACCGGCGCAGGGCCCGTGGTCGTGAGAGCCAGGCTGAGGTGTGGGGCCTGTGCCTGCACCAGGTGAGCCCCTGCAGTGGATGCGCATGGCTGCTGTGAAGGGCATAGCGCGGGCACTCGGCGTTTCAAGCTTGGCGCGGAAGCCCTGGCGACCCAAGAGCTTTCAACAAGGGTACAGCTATCCTTTCAGGCCGGTGAGGGTGATGCCCTGGATGAGGTACCTCTGAGCCAGCAAGAAAAGAAAGAATGTGGGCAGAAATCCTACCACGGCGCCGGCCATATCCAGACCGGCATCGCCCCCCGAACGGGCGACAGTTCCCAGGCCGACCGTGAGGGTGCGCATGTTGGCCTTGGATGTCACCACGAGGGGATAGAGGAAGTCATTCCAGTTGCCCATGAAGCGCAGGACGGCCAGCGTTGCCATGGCCGGCTTGAGCTGAGGGAGCAACACCTTGTAGTACACTTGCCAGAGGTTCGCGCCATCGACTATGGCGGCATCGTCGTAGTCGCGCGGGATGCCCAGGTACTGCTGGCGCATCAGGAAGGTGCCAAAGATGGAAGCAAACCACGGCCCAATGAGAGCGGCATAGGTGTTGACCAGGTGCAGCCGAGAGAGCACGACGAACTGAGGCACGATCAAAGCCGTTGAGGGCATCATCAGGATGCCCAGGAAGAGGGTGAAAATAAGGCTCCTGCCCCAGAACTGGCCACGGGCGAAGGCATATCCTGCCATCGTTGAGGTCACAACGCCTCCCAAGGTGGAAACGCTGGCGACAAAGAAACTGTTCCACAGCCAGCGCAGAGCCATCGTCTTGCTGAAAAGGGTCTGGAAGTTCTCCAGCGTCACCGGGTTAGGGATGAGCTTTATGGGGAAGGTGATGAAGCGAATGTTATGCGTGAGCGAGACGGAGACCATAATCAAGAATGGCCCCACCGTCGAGGCGGCAACGGCCAGGAGGAAAGAGTAGACGGCTGCCCTTTCAAGAGCTTGGCCCACCCTGAGTGAGAGGCGGGCGGTGCGCCACTCAGGCCTCGCTTTGCCGCTGCTTCTCAATCTGCCCCTTGCCCGAGCGGTTTCCATGAGCTATCAGTAGACCTCCTCGCCAAAGCGCAGGTAACGCCCCTGCAGGTACGTTATGGCCAGGATGATGAGGAAAAGCAGGATCGAAATCGTTGAACTGAAGCCGAACTTGCCGAGTATAAAAGCCTGTTGGTAGATGTAATATACCACAGTTGTGGTCGCATATACTGGCCCACCGCCGGTCATGATGTATATCGAGCCAAAGACCTGAAGGGCGCCGATAGTCGAGACCACCAATATGAAGGCTGCTGTCGGCCGCAGGAGCGGTATCGTGACGTACCGGTGCAGCCGCCAGCCGCTAGCTCCATCGACGAGGGCCGCATCGTAGAGCTCAGAGGGGATCCCTTGTAGTCCTGCAAGCCATATGAGCATGTAATACCCAAAGGACTCCCAAAGGCCGAGCCTTGCCAGGCTGGGCAGAGCCTGCTCCACGCTCACAAGAAACCTCTGCGGCGGGATCCCGAGCAAACCCAGCAGGTAGTTAGCTGGGGCGTCCGGCCGTGGCGAGAGGAAACGAAGGAATACGAGGCAAATCACAGAGATTGAGGTGATGTTCGGGAGGAAGTAGGCAGCTCTGAAGATATGGGCCCCGAAGATCTTGCGGTTGACCAGGATAGCCACGAAGAGCGAAAAGGCCGCAGTAGGTGGCACGTACATCAGTGCGTACAGAAACGTGTTGCTGAGGGCGACCCCCAGCAATTTGTCTTGAAACAGCGCAAGGTAATTGCCCAGCCCGACGAACTTCCTGAAGCTGAGCAAGTCCGTCTCCTGAAAGGAGATCTGCAGCATGGATATCCACGGCACGAAGTTGAACACCACGAAGACGACGATGTTGATGAAGATAAATGGGTACCAAGGGAGCGAGCTTTTCAGCTTTCTAAGGAACCGTCGCCTCTGCGAGGCAACCCCCACTCTAGCAGCTCCTGGCAATGGCTTTCCCTCCCGCTAGGTTGCCGCGTGTCTGGCTCAGCCAGCACGTGCCGGGCCGGAGTGCAGGCTGGCCCGGCACGTGGCGCTCTGCGCGCGAGGCGCAAGCGTATCAGCCAAATCGCTCCTTTATGAGCTTGTTGAGCTCCTTGTCGATGGCCTCGAGCGCTTCCTCGACGGTCTCTTTGCCGAGCACCGCCGCCTGGAAGTGAGGCGCGCACGTGAGCTTGCTCTCCTGCCAGAGAGTGTTCGCGTCCTGATCGGCAAAAAGGTGAGGCGAGAACCGCGAGACGTGCTCGAGCACGCAGGGGCTCTTTGGCTTCCAGAACTCCTGTTTGGCGCGAGTTCCTACTGGCGTCGTTCCGGCCAGGGTGGAGAATAGGCCTATGTTCTCGGGGGTGATCATAAATTTCACCCAGACAAGGGCGGCCTCCTTGTTCTGGGAAAGCTTTGTTATCCCCCAGCCCTGCCCGGAGACAACGCCCGAGACCAGTTTGAGGCTCGTGTCCTTGCGCCGGGGGTGGCCGATAACGTATTCGAGCTCTGGAGCGGATTCCACGTCCCGCCAGCAGGCAGCGTCTTCGGTGCGCGCTGTGACCTGCTCGCCAGAGAGCCAGTAGCTGGGTAGGCCTTGAGCTTCCTGCTCGCTGCCCACCGCGTACTCAAGCGGAACCCAGCCGTTCTTGAACTCCGTGACCCATCTTGTGAGCGTGTCGATCGCCGGCTGCTCCGTCATGAGTGAGCGGGTGCGATCCGCCGAGAACACCGACCCGCCCGCTTCGTGCAGGGTGACAACCCACTCCGCCCAGTCGACAGTCCGTATCCCCTCGACGTACCAGTTCTTCGCCTTGGCCTTCTCGGCAAGGGCGTAAATGTCATCCCACGTCTCTATCACCGCCGTCTGCGGGTCGTAGCCGAGCTCGCGCAGGAGCTTGGCATTGTAGCCAAAGCCGTTTACCTCCGCTTCTTGCAGAGGCATGTAGAGAATGCCGTTGTAGCTTGCCGCTGCAATTTCGGATTCGGTGTAATCGGCTAGCTCCTCTGGAGTGAATAGATCCTGCAGAGGGAGGATGATATCCTTCTGGACATAAGTTGGAAGGGTGTCCGTTGTCGCGTACCATATATCAGGTGGCTCGCCGGCGGCACAGGCGGCGTAGAGCTTCTCCCTGCGGCCACCCCAGGGCTGTACGTCGATCTCGGGCTTGATGCCCGGGTAGAGGGCAGTGAACTTCTCCATCAGTGGCTTGTAGACGATTTCCAGATCGTTCTCAGTCCGCGGATACGTCCAGATCTCAAGCGTGGCTTCGAGCGAGGGCGCTTTCGGCGTCTCTGCCGCGGGCGCCGTAGCTGGCGCTGCCGTTGGCGCTCCTGGCGTGGGGGCGCAGGCAGCAAGCGAGGAAATGCCGACTAGCCCTAGAAAGCGAAAGAGTGCACGCCTGCTCAGGGTGTTCACTCAGCTCATGGGTACCTCCTCCCTTTTGTTGTGCGCCGACCTCCTCGCGGCTTACTGGTGAGCGAGGTCAGCTCTTTTATCAGTAAGCACATTCTAGCATCCTGGTGCAGTGCGGTCCAGCGCAGTGGGCAAGGGCAGGAGCGCCCAGTTTTCTCACTTTGCGGTATGCTTGAGCTGAAAGCATCTCGGTGGCGCCCTCATGCAGGCAGTTGAGGTGCTGCCCCAGCCGCGGCAGTCCTCGATCCCAACGGGTAGGGCCTGATGCGATCTTTCGGGCCGTGAAGGCCAGGGTCTTGCAAGGGCCAACCGCCTCCCCGGCCAGCAGCCACTAAGATTCGGAAGCCCTGGGTTCAGGACGCGTTGCCGGCCCTCAAGTGCCTGTGCAACGGGAGGTCCCGGCCAATCGGCGCCTGTGCCTGCCTCGGGGAGGTTGCCCTCCCTGGAGCTTGAGCCCTTTCTTGGGGTTGGAGGGGCGGAGACGCAACTCCTCCAGGCAAGCGCTCAGGCCTTTCTGCCAGGCCGGCTGTGCATAGCGCGGTGGAGCACCTGTGCGGGCGCAGGGTGCCGCTGGCCCAGCTCATCGCCTGGCCAGACGAGCCTGTAGCCCCTCCTGAGCCGCCTTGCGATCTGCCTTGCAAGCTCCGCGAGCAGGTCCTCTTCGCTCGGGAAGGAGAGCGCCTTGCGGCGCGGGCGGGCGCAGCCGAGCCTTCCCCAGGAGAGAACGATGGTGTGGGAGCCGAAGAGGTCAAGCCCCCACTCGATGGTGTAGCGGCGCCACTCGTTTCGCTCTGGCCTGATCCTCTGGAAGCAAAGAGCACAAACTGCGCTTGTCTTGCCCATGGCATCCTGTATGATATGCGC
>JAPWUW010000074.1 GCA_028275325.1 Anaerolineae bacterium
CACGAAGTGAACGACAACTGGTTTGAGGACTATGGCGGTGACCTCAAGCTGGGCCACACACAGTATGCTTACGTTGACGGACGCTTCCAGATCGAGTTGCCTGTTGGCGACGTGTACGTTGAGCTGTGCAAGGGGTTTGAGTACCGCCCCGTTCGGCAGCGGCTGCACATCCTGCCGGGCCAGCGGGAATTACGCCTCCGCCTGGAGAGGCCACTCAACTTGCGCGCTCAGGGGTGGGTGACGGCCGATACGCATGTGCACTTCATCTCGCCGCAGACAGCATGGTTGGAAGCGCAAGGTGAAGGCGTGAACCTGGTGAATCTCCTCGCCTCTCAGTGGGGAGATCTTTTCACCAACGTGGCGGACTTCACAGGGAAGGCATCAGGCGTGAGCGAGGCCGATACCATCGTCTGGGTCGGCACCGAGAACCGCCAGCACATTCTGGGGCACATCAGCCTGCTTGGCAGCAAGGGCAGCCCGATCTACCCGATGTGCGCTGCTGGACCCAGCGAGAGCTACCTGGGCGATCCAACCTGGTCGAGCCTGGCCGAGTGGGCTGACCGCTGCCGAGAGCAGGAAGGGGTTGCTGTCATCCCGCACTTCCCCAACCCGTACTGCGAGGTCATTGCTGATATCGTTCTCGGCAAGGTGGACGGGGTCGAGATCCGCTACTTCAGCCCAAGCCTCGATAACTTCCAGCTGCAGGAGTGGTACCGGCTGCTCAACTGCGGTTACCGCGTGGCTGCAGTCGGCGGCACGGACAAAATGTGGGCTGGGATGCCCGTGGGTGGCGTCCGCACCTACGCCTACATTGGCGAGGAAGAGTTCACCTTCCAAAGCTGGGCCCGGGCAGTGCGCGCCGGCCGGACTTTCACCACAAGCGGGCCGGTGATCGGCCTTGCAGTTGAGGGCAATGCCATTGGAGATGAGCTTTCCCTCCCGCCAGGCGGTGGGACGCTCGCGATCCGGGCGTGGGCCGAATCGGTGCTGCCCTTCCACTCGCTGCAACTTGTGCTCGATGGCCGGGTGATTGCCGCGCAAGAGAGCGAGCACGGCGCTTACCGCTTGCAGCTGGAAACCAATGCCCGCATCGAGCGCTCAGGCTGGATTGCTGCTCGCTGCGTGAGCCGCCACAAGCTCTGGCATGGGTGGCCGGTGAACGTGGCCGCACACACCTCCCCTGTCTACATCACGGTTGGGGCGGAGCGACCCTTCAGCGAGAGACACGCCACCTATATGATGACGCTCTTGGATGGCGGCCTGGCCTGGCTGGATACCCTGTCCATCCCGGCCGACCCGGAGCGCCAGGCGAAGATCCGCCAGGTGTTTCTTGCGGCCAGAGAGCAACTGCACCAGAGGCTACATTCCACTGGAATGGGGCACATCGGTCATTGAGAGCTTTGCCCCGCGCGAGTGGGACGCCTATAATTCCACCAAACTGAATACCCTGGCGATGGTGACCCGGAGCCCGGATGCGAGGGCTTAAAGGGGGAAGACCGGTGCGAGTCCGGCGCTGTCCCGCAACTGTAACCCCGGCAGGGGGGAGCCAGGATACCCGCCATCAGCCAGCTTTCAGCACCTGCGCGGACAGGGGGCGGAAGCGCTGAACGTGCCCACAGGCGCGCTTGCTTCTTGCTTATGGCGTCTTGGAAGCTCAGCGTTGGCGGCCCCGGCCGAGAGCGGTCGGGGCCGCGGTGTTTGGCCCTCTCACGTTGCCCGCCAGTTTGCCCGTGATATCCCTTTCCGAAGGAGGATAGACAATGAGACGTCGTCGCTTTCTCATCGCTATTGCCGTCGCTCTTCTCCTTGCCGCCGTGTGGCAGCCAGCGCTTGCGGACATGAGCCAGGCGATCTCTTGGCTCCGGGCTCAGCAGCGAGAGGATGGCGGCTTCGGCGGCCAGAAAAGCACCCTAAGCGAGACAGCCGAGGCCATCTACGCCTTCGTCGCCGCTGGTGTGGATCCCAACGAGCTGCAGAAAGGCAACAGGACTCCCCTAACCTTCCTCGCCGAGAGCCTGCCCGAAGCGATGGATGTGGGCACAAAGGCAAAGGTCGCGCTTGCAGTGGCCGTGGCTGGCGGGGATCCGCGCCATTTTGGGGGCGTTGACCTGATCGCAGCCATTCGCGGGAGCCTCAGCGCCGAGGGAGCCTACGGCGGCCCCGATGGGACGCTCATAGGCCACACGTACGCGATGCTGGCGCTCGAAGCCTCTCTTGAGAGTGTGGCCCCCCAAGCCGTGAGCTGGCTCAAGGAGCGGCAGGCGAGCAATGGTGGCTGGGCATGGAATGGCTCCCAGAAACCGGAAGACGTTGACAGCAACACGACAAGCCTTGCAGTTCAGGCTCTCATTGGCGCAGGTGTCTCAGCAACGGATCCCACGGTGAAGGCAGCCCTTTCCTACTTGCGCTCCATCCAGAATGAAGATGGCGGCTTTCCTTACCAGAAACCATCTCCATACGGTTCGGACACGGACGCGAATTCCACCGCGCTTGCCATCCAGGCCATCATTGCTGCTGGGGAGAGCCCATCGAAGTGGACAACTGCTGAAGGGAAAGATCCCGTCGCCGCACTCATGGCCTTGCAGAACAAGAGCGGTGCCTTCGCCTGGCAGGCGAGTTTCGCCGATGACAATTTCCTTGCCACAGCGCAGGCCATCCCGGCATTGGCTGGCAAGCCACACCCTTTGCGACCGCTCGCTTCACAAATGGCACAACCAGCCGCAACGCCAGCACCCGCCCCAATCCTGCCGGTGAGCGGAGGCGGTGTGGCCGCACAGCCTGCTCTGTGGACACTCGTACTCACAGGAGCTTCGGGCATGGCTGCTGTCGCCCTCAGGGCGCGGCGGCGCGCTTAGCGCTGCTCCTGCGCTGACTGGGACCTTGAGGAGCGTTGCGATGAGCACTACGAGCAAGGACGGTTGTTGGGGTCTCGTGCAGGTCTACACAGGCAACGGCAAAGGCAAGACTACCGCCGCCATCGGGCTGGCCATGCGGGCCGCTGGCTGGGGCAAACGGGTGCTTATCATTCAGTTCCTCAAGGGGCGGGATACAGGGGAACTGCATTCGCTGGCGCGGCTCTCGCCCCTCGTAAAGGTAATACAGGCCGGCAGTGGCGAGTTCTGCCAGCCCGGAGAGCGGCCACCTGGCCTGGCAGAAGCCACCGAGCGCGCCTTGGGCCTTGCCGAAACCGCCCTTGCCAGCGGAGAGTACGAGCTTGTTATCCTGGACGAGATCCTGGTGGCCGTGAGCGCCGGGCTCGCCCCCCTCGAGCGCGTGCTCAAGCTGGTGCGCCACAAGCCCAAGAGCGTAGAATTGGTGCTCACTGGTCGCGGCGCTCCGCCCGAGCTCGAGGCAGAGGCTCATTTGGTGACCTACATGACGGAGGTCAAGCATCCATTCCGCTGCGGAGTGGAAGCGCGGCGTGGTGTCGACTACTGAGCTGCCCCTGGTTCACAGGTTACAGAGGACTGCTTCTCATGTGCGCGCGCATTGGCAGAAAGTGCAGTAACAGTTGGGTAGGCCTCCATGCAGTAGCACTGTTGGCCCTGAGCGCGCTGCTTGCGGCAGCGCTGCGGCCACCCGCCTCGCGGGCAGCGGCGCAGGAGCCTCAGCACGCTGCCGTGCTCATCGTCGAGTACGGCGACGGCCGCACCGATGCTCTATGTGTCAGTTTCGCTGAGGAGAGCATTAGCGGCGCAGAGCTCCTGCTGCGCAGTGGCCTTGAGGTTGGCCTGGAGCCAGGTGGGCTTGGGGTGCAAGTGTGCGAGATCGACGGCGTCGGCTGCAAGGTGGGCAGGGAACCTTGCTTTTGCCAGTGCAAGGGCTCAACGTGTGCCTACTGGAGCTACTTTCAGTGGCAAGGGGGGCAGTGGCTCTACTCGCCAGTGGGGGCAAGCCAGAGAATGCTAAAGGATGGAGATGCAGACGCCTGGGTTTGGGGAGATGGGAAGCAGCTGCCATCCCGCAGCCCTGAGGGCATCTGCGCGCCAAGCCCAGCCACCCCTTCGGGAGCAGCACAGGCCACCTTGCCAGCCACGCCGACGCATGTGCCGGCAACCACCAGCACACCTCAGCCTCCGCAGCCACCCGCAGGAGGGCCGCGTTTGGGTCTCTGCGGCAGCGCTGCGCTTGTGCCCGCAGCATTGGGGCTCGTCCTGTCAG
The DNA here is from genome assembly GCA_028275325.1 of Anaerolineae bacterium. Lineage (GTDB taxonomy): Bacteria > Chloroflexota > Anaerolineae > DRVO01 > DRVO01 > JAPWUW01. The sequence continues at coordinate 4,162 of JAPWUW010000074.1, forward strand.
GCCTGTGGTTTCGTGAGAGGAGCTGAGCCTTGCACCCGCTTGCCCATTGTCTGTGGGTACTGGCCGTAGCAGCTATAGCCCTGAGCACGCGCAACCCGGTTTACTTGGGTGTAGTGCTCTTCGCTGTCTGGCTTACGTATCGTGCGGCCCTCAAGGCAGCCACGAGCAGCGCCTGGGGCAGCATTGTGCGGCTTGGCCTGTGGATATGGGCGATCACCATTCCCTTCAACGCAATCACGGCACACGTAGGACGGTATGAGCTCTTTCGACTGCCACCGCAGCTGCCTCTGGTCGGCGGGCCCATCACCCTGGAAGGAATCCTTTTCGGCTTTCTCAATGGCCTCGCGCTGGTGTTGCTGCTTGCTGCATTTGCTGCCTTCAACATGATGGTTGACCAGGCGCAGTTGCTGCGGCTCTTGCCGCCAGCCTTCTACCATGCTGGCATGATCTCTTCCATCGCTGTCACCTTCATCCCGGTGACTGCCAGCACCTTCGCCGAGATCAAGCAAGCGCAGACCTTGCGGGGCCATCGCTTCCGCGGCATGCGGGATCTCCTGCCCATCATGGCACCGCTCCTTGCAGGCGCGCTCGAGCGCTCCATCCAGCTCTCTGAGGCGATGGAATCGCGCGGGTACGGCAGCTCGGTACAGCCACTCTCGCGCCGAGCTGAGCTTGCACTGCAAGTGCTGGCCCTGCTCTCGCTGCTAGGGCTTACTTTGGGCCTGTTTCTGCGCGCCTACGGCCAGACCTCCCGGCTCCTTGGGCAGCTGCTGGCCTTTGCCAGCACAGCTGCCCTGCTTGCTGTCATCTGGGCGCAGGGCAGGAGAGTCCGGCGGACTCACTACCGGCGCTGGCATTGGACGGGCCAAAGCCTGGTGCTGGCGGGCTGCGCGGCACTGTCGCTAGCCACCACCCTTAGCGCACCGCTCTGGGGGCCTGATGCTCTCCACTATTACCCGTACCCACCGGGGAGCCTGCGCCCCTCACTCGCCTGGCCTGTGCTCCTGACCATCATCCCTCTCTTTGCACCCGCCATCCTCCTGCGCCTGCAGGCCGGGCACGATTCAGGGGAAGCCAAAACCCATGAGTAGCCTTGCTGCAAGCTTCCAGGGAGTTCACTACAAGTACCCGGACGCGCAGCAGCACTCCCTGGCGGGTGTGACGTTGGAGCTGCCAGAGGGGGCCTTCGTGCTCGTGGTGGGGCCAAGCGGCAGCGGCAAGTCGACCTTGCTGCGGGTGCTGAACGGCCTCGTGCCCAACTTCTACGGCGGCGTCTTTGGTGGGGTGGCACGCGTCTGTGGGCGAGATCCGGTTGCACTCGGTCCGCGCGGCATGAGCGATGTCGTCGGCTTTGTGTTCCAGGATCCAGAGGCCCAGTTTGTCGTGGACAGTGTGGAGGACGAGCTGGCTTTCGGGATGGAAATGCGGGCCTGGCCACAAGCGCTCATGGCGACGCGCGTGCAGGAAGTGAGCGAGCTTCTGGGAATCACCGAACTGCTCGGCAGGCGAGTGAGCTCTCTTTCGGGCGGCCAGCGCCAGAGAGTGGCCATCGCCGCCGCCCTGGCGCTGCGGCCGAAAGTGCTTGTACTAGACGAGCCGACCTCCCAGCTCGATCCGGCGGCAGCCGATGAGCTCTTCGACGCCTTGCTGGCACTCAACAAGGAGCACGGGCTCACCGTCATCCTCTCAGAACATCGGCTCGAGAGGGTAGCGCAGTATGCGGACATTGTCTGGGCCGTAAGAGGACCCGGGCAGCCAGTGGAGGCCGGGGAGCCGCGGGCAGTGTTCCGCACCTCCCCGCTTGCACCGCCGGTGGCCATGCTTGGGCGCGCTCTGGGCTGGGAGCCAGTGCCTCTCACCGTCGAAGAGGCGAGGGCACAGGCGCGGCCTGAGCTCCTTGAAGCCAAGAAGGACGGGCGCCGACCACCAGCGCCTGGGCCAGTGCGTCTTGCGGCCCTTGGCATCAGCTACTCCTATGGGGAGCGCAAGGCGCTGCGCGATGTGAGCGTTGAGTTGCACGCTGGCGAGATAGTCGCCGTGCAGGGACACAACGGCGCCGGCAAGACGACTCTTCTCAAGTGCATGCTCGGGCTCTTGCGCCCACAGGCGGGCCACGTGCTCCTGGATGGCAAGAAAGTCCACGACCTGCCGCTACCAGAGGTGATCCGCAAGGTGGGCTACGTGCCGCAGAACCCCAACTCCATTCTCTTCCAGGAGACAGTGCTTGCCGAGCTCCAGTTCACACGGCGCAGCCACGGGCTAAAGGAGATCGATTACACCGCGTTCCTTTCCCGCTTTGGGCTGGCAGGATATGCCGAAAGCTACCCGAGGGACCTCAGCCAGGGGGAAAGGCAGCGTGTGGCCCTGGCGGCAATACTTGTGGCAGAACCCGAGGTGCTCTTGCTCGATGAGCCCACACTCGGCCTCGACTACGCCCAGAAGAAGGAGCTCATCGGCTTCCTGCGCGAGCTTCGGGCGCAGGGCGTTGCCATTCTCATGGCAACTCACGACGTCGAACTCGTGGCAAGCTGCGCCGACCGCACCATCATCCTGAGCCAAGGCCAAGTCGTGGACGAAGGTCCACCAGGGGCGGTGATGCTGCGCCATGAACGCTACGCCTCCCAGATCGCCAGGCTATTTGGCGATGGGCTGCGCCTCACCGTCGAGGATGTTCTTGAGAGCACAGGCCGATGCTGAACACGGCTATACTGCTTGCTGCAAGCCTGCTCGGGCTGGCTTCGCTCTTCTACCCGTTCGCCCTGCCGAACGCGCCGCAAGGGCTGCCAACGCCAGCAGCCCACTCGGCCGATGCCCCGCTCGTGTTCATCGCGCTCGTGGTGCTTTGCCTGGCAGCTGTGGCCGCCAACCTGGCCTCGCGCCAGATGAACTCGAAGGTGATCGCTGTGCTGGGCGTGCTTACCGGCATGAACGCTGTATTGCGCGCCATCCCAGGGCCCGGCGGGTTCAGCGCCATCTTTCTTCTGCCCATCCTCTGCGGACATGCCTATGGTGCTACCTTTGGGTTCCTGCTCGGCTCGCTCAGCTTGCTCGTCTCGGCGCTTATAGGAGCTGGAGTTGGGCCGTGGCTTCCGTACCAGATGCTCTGCGCGGGCTGGGTGGGCATGGTGGCCGGGTGGCTCCCCCGCCCACGCCACCCGAAGATGGAGCTTGCGCTGCTGGCGCTCTGGGGCGCAGTATCCGGGCTGGCTTTCGGCGCCATCATGAACTTGTGGTTCTGGCCGTTCATCAGCCCGCCAGCACAGCACCATATCTACTGGGAGCCAGGGCTCGGCTTGCTCGATGGTCTGAGGCGCTACGCGCTTTTCTACGCGCTCACCTCCCTCTGGTGGGATGCCATGCGCGCCGCCGGCAATGTCCTTCTGATCGCCCTGTTCGGCCGGCCGCTCCTGCAGGCGTTGCGACGCTTCCAGAGGCGTTTCCACTTTGCCCTGGCCTGAAGGGCACCGCTTCTAGCGCAGCGCCCAAGCCTCCCGCCAGCGCTTGATGTGTCGCGGCAGGTAAGGCGAACGCTTGAGCAGCCAGTAGCGCACGAAGGGGCGGGCAACTGGCAGCAAAAACCGCCGCAGGCCGAGCGAACGCCGCATATCCTGGATGTAATCGTCCAGAGTGCGGGTCTGGTAACGCAGGAGAGCTTGGCTCTCCGCCGTGTCCAACCAGTCCGTCCCGAATGGCTCGCGCGCGAACGCGCTTTCTGGCAGCATCCCGACCCCCAGCGCGTCCAGCACTCGCTCGACAATCTGCCGGTAGTAGAACTGGCACGACGGGCCACCGCCTATAAGAAGAATCCTCCCCCACACCGCCTGGCTTTCTAGAGCATTGGCGATGGCCAGGCCAACGTCGCGGGTGTGGATGAACTCGATGCGGTTGTCCAAAGGCACGTCGAACATGCCCGGGTCTAGGATCAGGGCAAGAGGAAGTGCAGCGGCAAGCCGCAAGATACACCACTGCAAGCGCGAGCGCCGCAAAAGCTCCTCGCACTCCAGCTTGTGCCGAGCGTAATGCTCTTTGGGCCTTGGCTCGTCTGAGACTGTTCTTGGCGGTGGAAGGTGTTGTGTGGCACCATAGACGTGGCAGGAAGACGCGAAGAGCAACCTTGGCGGCGAGGGCATGGCCTCAAGCGCCGCGATCAAGTTGGCTGTGCCGCCTACGTTCACTTCCCGGGCAAGCTCCGGTTCGCGTTCCGATTCCACTTTCGTGCGCGAGAGCTTCGGGATGATGAATGCCAGGTGCACAACCGCATCTTGGCCCTGCACAGCTTGCTCGATATCCTCGCGCCGGCGGATATCCCCCCAGACCACCTCGACCTTGCAGCCATACCGCCTGGCCGCCTCGCGATTCGCCTTTGTGGCCAAGTCGAACAGCCGCAAAGTGTGGCCCCGCTGCCAGAGCTCAAGGACCGCACTGGTACCCACGTTTCCAAAAGCGCCAGTGACCAATACCTTCATCCTAACCTCCCAACTCAACCGGCGGCTCCAGCGAGCGCAGCAGGAGAGCTACCCCATCTGCCAGCGCCTGGCCCCAATCCGCTCCTTCTGGGTCCAGCACGCCCTGCAGGACGTAACCCATCGCCAGCGAGAGCAGCGCCCTCGCCACAAGCTCCGCATTCACCGGGCGGATCGAGCCCTCTTCGACCCCGGCGCGGATGAGCCGGGAGAAGAGAGCATGAAAGCGCCGGTAGGGAGCAACCGTCGCCTGCCAGATCGCAGGATCCCGGATGGCCTGGTTCCAGAACTCGAGGAAGATGGGCAGCTGCCCCCGCGCCGCCTCGAAGACTCTCGCAGCAGCAGCCGTCATGGCCATCAGCTTCTCTGGAACAGTCCCGCCGATCTCGCTCAGGGCAACGAGGTGCTGCTCAAGTTCCCCCAGCCAGCGCGCAAGCAGCTCCAGGAAAAGCGCTTGCTTGCTTGGGAAGTGATGGTAGAACGCGCCCTTGCTAACCTCGGCGGCCTGGCAGATCTCTGCCACTCCTGCCGCTTCGTAGCCGTGACGCGCGAAAAGGGCCGCTGCGGCATTGAGGATCCGCTCGCGCGTGTCTTGTCCTTGCAAGGCCACGGGCATGGTGGATTCTGCTCCCTCTGGCTATAGACCGACCGGTCGGTCTATAGCATACCGGCAAACGCCACTGCCCGCAAATAAGCGTTAGAGGCGTTATGGTCGGTCCGGGCCGGGTTCAGGCGTGCTCAGCGGCAGCCGTGAACCATCCTTTGAGGCTGGCATAAAGAGCGCGATAGCGCTCGTACGCCCGGTTGTATATTCCGGCCGCGCCAGGCTCCGGGAGCACGGGCTCCGCCAGGCGCACCATCGCCTCGACCGCCGAGCGGATGTCACGGTAGATGCCGCTGCCAGTGGCAGCAAGCACAGCAGCCCCCAGCACAGCCGCCTCTGCCGTCTGCACCACCCCAATCTGCCTCTGGCAGACATCAGCAATTATCTGGGTCCAGAGCCGGCTGCGGGCTGCGCCGCCGAGGAGCCGCACCTCTTGAGCTGGTGCACCCAGTTCCTCCAACCCTTCCAGGGCCTCCCGCAACATGAAGGCCACCCCTTCCAGTATGGCGCGCGTGAAGTGCCCCTTGCCATGGGCGAGGCCGAAACCGCAGAAGGCGCCCCTCACCGAGGGCTCTATTTCCGGGAAAAGCAGGCCCTGCAGATGAGGCAGCATTACTAGCCCGTCGCAACCTGCCGGCACGCGGGCAGCCTCCTCGCAAAGCATGTCATAAACGCTCCTGCCCTGCGCCTCCGCCATGGCCTGTTCCTGCGCGCCAAACCGATCCTTGAACCATTTGAGTGCCAGCCCGCCGGTTGGGTTCCAAGGCAGCAGGCAGTAGAGCTCAGGCAGGACGTGCATGTAACAGGAGATCTTGCTAACCGGGTCAACCACAGCCCTGTCCGTGCTGGCGACGATGGCAAGCACTGTGCCGATGCTCACGGAGGCAATGCCAGATGCTACATTGGCCGCGGCCAACGCCGCGCAGTGCTGATCCAGCGCGCCAACCACCACTGGCACTCCATCCGGCAGGCCAAGCTCTGCAGCGGCCTCGGGCTTCACAGTGCCAACGAGCGTTCCTGCCGGCAGCAGCTGCGGCAGCCTTTCCGCCGAAACGCCGATCGCAGCCAGAACCTCGCTCAGCCATTGCCGCCGGTGGAGATCAACCATCATGGAAGAAAGCCACACGGTGGGGTCGCCAGCCGCTATGCCTGTCAGGCGGTAAATCAGGTAGTCTTGCGGGAGCAGGAAAAGGGCCACGCGGCGGAATGCCTCCGGCTCCTCCTCTCGCAACCACATGATCTTGCACGCCGGCCACAGAGGAGTCGCACCTGGCTGGCCAGTTCGTTGCATGATCCACTCGAACCCAAAAAGCTCCTGCAGGGCCCGCGCCTGCCGCACCGCTCGGGCATCATTAGTGAAAAGCGCCGGCCGCACCGGCTGCCCATCCGCCGCGAGGAAGATCGTTGTCTCGGCATGGCTCGAGATCGACAGCGCCGCAATGCTTGAGCGGGCCGCAGGCGCACTGTTGAGCACCTGGCGTACCACCCCACGCACCGCGCTCCACATCGCCTCCGGCTCTATATCAACCAGAGCGGCTTCGTCCGGAACGGTGAAGTACTCATGGCCAGCCAGGGCAACTTCGCCACCGCTGGCAGTAAACAGGCCTGCTTTGACCGTTGAAGTGCCAAGGTCAATCCCAAGGAATATTGGCTCGCCCTCCATTGTCCTAGTCCTTTTCGCGCTACAGCTGCCCTCTTGGGGTCAGATCGTACCTTGGCGGAGTACCCCACCGCAAGCTCCATCCTGCTTCCGGGCCACTGCAAGCTGGGCCCGCACAAGATGCGCTTGTGCTTCTCGGCCAGCCGTCAGCAGGGCCATGGCCGGGCTTCAGGCACCTAAGGGCAATCGCCCAGGCTCAATGCC
>JAPWUW010000075.1 GCA_028275325.1 Anaerolineae bacterium
CAACCGACTCAACCGTGCCCTGACGACCGCCAACAGCCTGCTCAAGCGCAGCATGGATGAGGCAGCAAGGGCTCAGCGCGAGGCCGACGAGGCACGAAAGCTCAAGGAACGTTTCGCCACCACCGTGAGCCACGAGCTGCGCACCCCGCTCAACATCATCCTCGGCTTCATCGAAATGATGCAGCGCTACCCGGAGGTTTACAGGGGCGTGCGCTGGACAAGAGCCCTGCGCCAGGACCTGGCCGAGATCGGGCGCAATGCCAAGTATCTCTCCGAGCTTGTCGATGACATTCTCGACCTGGCAAGGCTGCAGGCACTGAAGCTGCCGCTCAGGCGCGAGCTCACTGAGCTTGGGCCTCTGCTTGAGGAGACCGTGCGCATTGCCTCGCGTTTGCTGCTGGCCAAGCCGCAGGTTGCCCTGCGGCTGGAGCTTCCGCAGGGGCTGCCCGCGCTCTACGTCGATCCCCTGCGCATCCGCCAGGTTATACTCAACATACTCGCCAACGCCTGCCGCTTCACTGAAGAGGGCGAAATCGTCGTGCGCGCCTGTCAGCAAGGGTCCGAAGTGGTGGTGAGCGTCGCTGACACAGGCCCTGGCATTGGACCGCAAGAGCTGGAGAGGATCTTCGATGAATTCAGCCAGGCTGGCGACCCGGCGCTTGACGAGAAGCGGCGGTTGGGCAAGGGCCTGGGGCTTGCCATCGCCAAGCGCTTCGTGCAGCTTCACGGGGGCCGCATATGGGTGACGAGCACTCTGGGCAAGGGCAGCTGCTTTTACGTCGCCCTTCCCCTGACGGCCAAGGAAGTGGCCCTGCTCCAGCCACCAGAGCCGCATTACGTGCGACGGCTTGCCACCCAGGGTAAGCCGACAATCGTTCTCGTGGACAGGGGCAATGCTGAGGCTTTCCTTTCACGCCAGCTTGAGGAGTACGTCGTCGTCAAGGCGCCGGACTTGCTAGCGGCGCGGCATCTGGCGCAAGAGCTGAATGCCCGTGCAGTCATCGTGAACGGCATGCAGGACATGCCGCAAGGTGGCGCCATTTCGCCTGAGGCGCTGAACCTTCCTGTGCCGCTGATTGCCTGCCCCCTGCCCGTGAGCCAGTGGCATGCGCCGCTGGGGGCTTTCGATGACTGGCTTACCAAGCCTATCGGCGCCGGGGAGCTCTTCCAGACGCTCTCGCGCGCCCCAGATGCGTGCACCATCCTCATTGCCGACGACGACCGGTCCTTTGTGCGCCTGGTGCGGCGGATGCTTGAGGGCCAGGGCACGCCCTACAAGCTGAGATGGGCCTACGACGCTCAGACGACCATCCAGAAGCTGCAGGAGGAACCAGTGGACGTCCTGTTGCTGGACATAGGCCTGCCGGGGATGGACGGGCGGCTGCTCGCCAGGAGCCTGAAACAGGGCGAGCTACCGCTCCCCACTGGGGCAAAGCGCCCGCGCATAGTGGCCGTCACCGCGCTGCAGCCGAGCGAAGAGACCCTCGAGCGGCCACTCTTGAGCTTTCTCGTCAGCTGCCCCGGTGGCCTGAAGGAAGAGGATACGCTGGCACTCTTGCGCTACTGCCTGAAGCAGTTCAGCTCTGAGCGCGCGTCGCAGCTTCAAGGGCCGCAAGCAGCTGAGAGCGCGATAGAGGCTTCGTGATGTGCGCCGCCGCTCCCAGCGAATAGGCAAGGTCTGGGTCATCGACAACCGAGCAGACAATGACGGGCACCGACTGCGTGCGCGCATCGTGCCGCAGTTGCTGCAGCACTGTCCAGCCATCCGTCTGCGGCATCATTATGTCGAGTACGATTGCTGCAGCCTGGGCCTCTGAGGCGCACTCCGCGGCCTGGCTGGGCTCAGGGGCGAGGATGGGCAGCCATTCTGTTCCCTCCAGATAGCGCTTGTACAGCGCATAGGCGCTGGCATTGTCCTCCACGATGAGGACAACCTGTTGCCTGGTTGGGCGAAAGGCAAGGACAAGCTGCAGGTCACTGCCCTGGCTCTCGCTCCAGCTGTGCCATCCCCCTTGGGCCTGAGCCACCCGCAGGGCGGCCTCCACCAGCTCACCAGCGCGCTGGGGTCTATCCGCCGGGAAGGGAATGCGGATCTCCACTGCGCTCTGGGCCTGTTCCAGCTTCACTTCCAGCGTGGAAGAGCGAGCTGCCTGGATGGCGGCGCTGAGCAGCTGCGCGAGCATCTGCTGCAGGACACCCGGCGTCGCCATGACGAAGATGGGCCGCGGCGGGCGGCGGTACTGCAGTTCAATGCCGCGCTGCTGGGCGAGGGAGGCCACAGTGCGAAGCGCCTGGCGCAGGGCCTCTGTGGTATCGACGGCCTCAAAGTGCTGGGCAGCTTGCTCCAGCTCTTTGGCGAGAGGATCTCCAGCAGCACCGTGCCCAGTCGGTGCCCAAGAGATCTGCGAGGAGAGCAGCGCCGCAAGCCGTTTCTCGGCCCAGCGCAGGTCCCGGTAGACCTGGCGCTCGCTGATCGAGAGCTCCTCCGCAATCTGCTGTATGCCCATACCGGAGATAAAGCGCAGGGTCAGGCACTCGTAAGCGCGGCTCGCCGGGGAGGAGCGCGGGGCACCTCTGCCCGGCCGCAGGAGCTCGATCGCATCCAGCAGGTAGCTGCGCAGGGCTTGTGCGCGCCGCGTGAGGTTTGCCTCCTTGGCTGTGCCGGGCAAAGCGGCCGCCAAGGTGCAAGTGGCAAGGTCCACGGTATTGTAAAGCAGGCAAAGGGCCTCGTGTACAGCTGCTGCTGTAATGGCCCCGGGTTCCACCTCTTGTGTCATCCGTTCGCCTGAGCGCAAAGAGCCACTATCATTGTCAGGGCTGTGGCAGAAGTTCGTCAAGAAATGTCAGCCCAAGCCACCTTATACTCTATTGCAGTGAGGCTAAGGGGATTATGGCGACGGCAGGGGCGCAACGGGGTCTGGTGCGGGCTCATGGGTGGGCGCGGCCGAAGCTTTCCATGAGCCAGCGCGAGGCTATTGACGGGTTCATCTGCATCTCACCCTGGCTATTGGGGCTTCTGGTCTTCACCCTGGGCCCTTTTGTCGTCTCCTTTGTGCTCTCGTTCTTCCGCTGGAACATGATCCGCCCGCCAGTGTTTGTCGGCGTGGCCAACTACCGGGAGCTGTTCACGGATCAGTTTGTCCGCTACGCCACCAAAGCCACAGTTTACTACGCAGGCCTTTCGGTGCCGGCTGGCCTCCTGGGGGGCCTGGCCGTCGCCTTGCTCATGAACCTCAACCTGCGAGGGCAGAGCATTTACCGCACCCTCATCTACTCCCCCGCAGTTGTGAGCGGCGTGGCGACAGCTATGCTCTGGATCTGGCTGCTCGATGCAGAGGCAGGGCTCATCAACTCCGCCCTGCGGACAATCGGCATCCGTGGCCCGGCATGGCTCGCAGATGAGCGCTGGGCAGTGCCCTCTCTTGTGCTCGTGAACCTGTGGGGCGTCGGCGGAGGGATGCTGGTGCTGCTGGGGGCGCTGCAGAATGTTCCCACCACGCTCTACGATGCCGCCAAGGTGGATGGCGCCGGCGCCTTCAGGCGTTTCTGGCATGTGACTGTACCCATGATCTCGCCCATTCTGCTTTTCAACCTGGTCACAGGTTTCATCGGCGCGATGCAGGCCTTCACCAATGCCTACGTCATGACCTCTGGGGGCCCGCACTACGCCACGATGTTTTATGTCCTGTATTTGTACCGCAGTGCCTTCGTGGACTTTCGCATGGGTTATGCCTCGGCGCTTGCGTGGCTGCTCTTCATTATCATCATGGCACTTACCTTGGTCATACTGCGCAGCTCCACCGTTTGGGTCTACTACGAGGGCCTGAGGGTGGGCACGGCCAGGCGCAGGGGAGGCTAGCGGGTGGCGACGAGCGCTTCTAGCAGGGCTGCAGGAGTGCGGCGCATTCTTCTGGGCATGAAGTGGCAGCGGCGCCTCGGCCATGCGCTGGCGCACCTTGTGCTCATCTGTTTTTCCATTCTGCTCATGATCCCTTTTGCCTGGACTATCTCCACCTCCCTCAAAGAGTACAAGGACATCTTCACCTGGCCGCCGGAGTGGATCCCGAACCCGATCCGCTGGCAGAACTACCCTGAGGCCCTGAGCGTGCTGCCTTTCGGCCGCTTTGCCGTGAACACAGCTTACATTGTGGCAGCTGGCGTGCTGGGCACAGTGCTGTCCTCTTCGCTCGTCGCCTTTGGCTTTGCCCGCCTGCGTTTCCCTGGCCGGGAGCTGCTCTTTCTTGTCATGCTGGCGACCATGATGTTGCCGGGCGTGGTGACGCTCATACCGGTGTTTGTTCTCTTCCGCTACCTCGGCTGGGTGAACACGCCACTCCCTTTGATAGTGCCACACTATTTTGGGGGTGGTGCCTTCAACATCTTCCTCTTGCGCCAGTACTTCTCCAGCATCCCGCTCGAAATGGATGACGCTGGCCGGATTGATGGCTGCAGTAACTTCGGCCTGTACTGGCGCATAATCGTGCCCCAGTCCGCCAATGCCTTGGCAATTGTGGCCATCTTCACGTTCATGGGCATGTATCACGACTTCATGGGCCCGCTGCTCTACCTCAAGGACCTGAACCAGTACACGCTAGCGGTGGGCCTCAACTTCTTTCGCGGGCTGGCAGGCACCTGGGGCCAGACGTACTACCACTGGCTCATGGCCGCCTCAACCGTGACCATGATCCCGCCGTTGCTCATTTTCTTCTTCGCGCAGCGCTACTTCATCCAGGGGATTGTGATCACAGGTATCAAGGGCTAACCGGCTCCAATGGCCGGGAAAGGAGGTGAACGGCGAGGCACAGCGGAAAGAGAGGATACGGCCATTCGGGATCCTTGCGATGCGAGTGCTTGGAGAGGAGGCAGAGATGAGTGGCAGGAAGATTTCGCGCAGGCAGTTGCTCAAGGGTGCGGCGGCAGGTGCAGCGGGGCTTGCCCTTTCCGGCTGCGCTGTAGCGGCCACCCCGCAGGTCGTGGAGAAGATTGTCGAGAAAGAAGTGACGGCGGCACCAGTGCAGAAGGTTTCGCTCAAGGTGCTGGATGCCTGGGGGCCGGGGCCATGGGCGGTGGAGCTTTACAGCGGCTGGGCCACTGGGCTTGCCGAGAAGGTGCCCGAGGCGCATGTGGAGTTTATCCCGACGCTCACCGGCGAGGTCTCGACGCAGAAGACGGCCGCATTGCTCGCTGCTGGCACCCCGCCAGATATCACCCTTGGCAGCGACGTCAGGTTCGCCTTTGAGGGCGTCATCCTGAACCTCGCGCCCTTCTTCGAGGCCGATGCTGAGGTCCAGAGCTGGCAGTGGAACCCGCCCTCGTGGGACTTCGTGAACATCATCGACAGAGAAGGCAACAAGCTGCTCTGGGCCTTCCCGGGCAACAGCGACGCCCGCATCATCTATGTGAACCTCACCGCCTTCAAGGAGGCGGGCCTGGAGTACGACCCCAAGAAGCACTGGAGCTGGGATGAGTTCCGCGCCGCCTGCCAGGCCCTCACCAAGCGCAAGGCCGACGGCACCGCTGAGCAACTGGCCTTCAACGGTTTTGGCTCCTGGTACGGCGACCTTTACGTCTGGGCCAATTACGCCGGCGGCGATTTCTGGGAGATAGACCCCAACACCGACTGGGTAGTGAGGGCCACGCTCGATTCCCCCCAGTGCCTGGAGGCGATCGAGTTCTGGTACAAGCTCTATGCCGAGGACAAGGTGGGGCCACTTGCGGTGGAGCAGGGAACGCAAGCGCTCCAGTTTCTGGCCGGCACCATCGTCATGCAGCCGAGCTGGTCTTCCTTCCTCTCTTCCATCCGCAAGGCACAGCAGGACGGCACGCTCAACTTCGACTGGGATCTCATCGGCTACCCGGTGATGAAGGCCGGAGACAAGTGGCCCAACCAGTTCGCCAATGGCAGCCAGATGGGCTCCATCCTGAAGGCATGCAAGCAGCCGGAGATCGCCTTCAAGGTGCTCAAGTATGTGGCTGGCCCAGAAGGGCACCTCGTCCGCCAGCGGGCCATGGGCGCGCCGCCCAGCATCCTCAACATCCAGTCGCTGTGGGACGAGTGGCTGGCGCCGCCGCCGCAGAACAAGTGGCTCTACCAGGAGGTGATGTCCCAGGGGAAGATCGGCACCTGGTCCAAGATCAAGTACGATGCCGATAAGATCAGCCAGGTGTACAGCAACGAGCTGGACCTGCTCAAAAACGGCCAGACGACCCCAAAGGAATTCGCGACGAAGGTGACCGCTCAAATGAACCAGATCATCGAGGAATCCTACAAGCGCGAGGAGGGCAAGCTGCCCTGAAGCCCGCGCCTTGGCCAGAGCCCCTGGCGCGTAAGCCACCGAGCATGACATTCGGCCCTTAGCAGAGGGGGCCAAGATGGATCCTTTCGGGGCGATCGCACAGGTCGCCCCGAGCGCATATTGGGGGGATGCATGGACAACGAAGCAGAGGGGGGTGCAGAGCAGAAGGTCCAGGGCTGGATGATCTGGGCGCCAGAGGACTGCCAGTGGTACGAGGCAACGCCAGAGGGATTCCGTGCCGTCAATGGGCGGTACACCTACAACCGCCCGCTGCACATCGGCCACGGCCCGATGAAGGCGCTGGCTGGGGATCGCCCGCAGGTGAAACTCGCCCAGACGCCAGATTGGCACTACGGCGACCTTTCCTTCGCCGTGCAACAGGGCTCCTGCCTCAAATGGTGCCACGAATGGGAGCGCATCGAGGCTGTCTTCAACCCTGGCTTCGTGCGCTGGCGGCTCAAGGACCCGGCCTTCCCAGAGGTGGAGCTCACCATTGAGGCCCTGCCCCTGGCAGAGGCAGATGGTATCATCGTGCGGCTCCTGGCCTCTCGCCCAGCGCGGGTGCTCTGGCTGCTCTCCGGGCTGAAGCACGATCCGTGGAGCATCCTCGGGCAGGGCCCCATGCCGGGGGGCCTCGGGCCGCACTCCGTCAGGGATTGCCGCATCTCGTTGCAGGGCTACTGCATAGCTGCCAGCCACCCGCAGTGCCCCAAAACCGCTTGGGCGGCCTCGGCCCCAAGAGGGATCTTTCGCTTCACGGATGGCCTACACCTGCCGCACCTTTCCCAGCCCATAGATATCGAGGTGAAATCGTCCCGGGTGCCTTACGGGGTTCTCGATCTTGGGAATGCTCCGGCTTACATAGTGCTCATCGCTGCCCACGAAGGCGGGAGAGAGCGGCTGGAAGCAATGCTCGCCGATGCCGAGGGCACCTACGACGCCGCGCTTGGCCGCTGCCGGCAGGTGCAATCTCAGGCGGCAACCGAGACGCCGGAGCTAACGCTCGATCAGGCGATGAAGGGCGTCTGCGTCACCCTGGATGGCTGCTGGTACCCACCCTCCTACCTGCACGGGGCCGTCCGCTGGGGGGTGGAGTGCAAGGGCTGGTTCCTGGGCTGGCGCGGCTGGTACGGCCCGACCTGCCTGGGCTGGTACGACCGCGTGAGGACTGCCATACGCTTCCATGCCCAGCACCGCGTCGCGGAGGGGCTGGAGGGCTACATGAGCCGCGGCAAGCTGGAAGACTGGGTCGGCTTCGATGGCAGCCACGGCGGATGGGTCGAAGGCAACATGGGAGAAGTCTATCTCGATCACATCTACCATTACTACTGCTGGACGGGCGACAGGGAACTCCTGCGTGAGATGTGGCCAGTCATAAAAGAGGCGATCGAGTGGGAGCGCCGGACCCTCGACCCCGATGGAGATAATCTCTTCGAGAACCACATCAATACTTGGATCTCCGACGGTCACTGGTACGCAGGCGGGGCTGGCGCGCAGGCGAGTGCCTATATGTACAGGGCGTATCTCCTTGCGGCCGAGGCTGCTTCGCTCGTGGGCGAGGATCCTGCGCCCTACCTGGCGCTGGCGGAGGCCACCAGGCGGGCGATGAACGAGCGCCTCTGGCTCCCGCAGGAGGGCCACTATGCCGAGTACCAGGAGTTCCTGCCCCCAAAGCGGCTCCACTCCGCCGCCGAGCTGCCGACCATCTACCACCCCATAGATTCGGGCGTCACAGACCCCTTCCAGGCCTACCAATCCCTTCGCTACGTGGAAGGGCGGCTCTGGTTCCCCGATGACGTCCTGCTCGTGAACGACTGGCGGCCGGTAATAGTCACCAATGGCACCATTGCCTTCTCGGAGATGCTGCACACGGCGCTTTGCTATTTCCTGCTGCGAGAGGTAGAGAAGGGCTGGCGCCTCTTGCACGCCTGCCTCACGCCATTCGTCAAGGCCAGGGTGCCAGGAGCGATCTCCGCCTATGGCGGCTGGGATGCAAGGCAGGGCACTTACCCTGAGTTCACCGACACGGCAAGCATGTTTGCAAGGACGGTGGTCGAGGGGCTCTTCGGCATCCGGCCGCAGCGGCAGCGCAACCTCATCTGCATCGGGCCAAACCTGCCACCGGAATGGGAGCAAGCGAGCATCCGCCTGCCCGACATCCGCTATTCCTTCAGGCGGGAAGGGGCGGCCGATTGCCTTGAGGTAGAGACGGCGGAGGCCAGCCGCAAAAGGCTGGAGTTCATCGCTCGCGAGGACGAAGTGGAGAAGGTGACAGTGAACGGCGCTCCGGTGGCCTGGCAGGTTGAGCCGCGGGTGGGCAGGCCCATCGTAACAGTGGAAGTGCCCGAATCCCGCCATGCCGTGGTGCGGGTGCACTACCGACCCGCCGCCCACTGCCTCCGCTACGAGGCCGTACAGGTGAGCGGGGAACCCCTCGCTTTGCGCCCGGAGGGATGCAACATCGAGGCCGTGCACGACCCGCAAGGACTGCTCCTGCAGGAGCCAACCGCAGGGAAGGAGGGGCTGCTGCTGCGCCTGCGGAAGCGGGAGGGACCCGGCACGCTTTTCGTCAAGCTGAGCCACGGGAACACGCAGTCCTGGGCGCCGGTGAACCTTGACCTTCGCCCTCCCTGGGAGCTGCTGCGGCCGCACTGGGTCTTGGGCAAAGAGGGCAGGGTGAGCGGTGCCTTCCGCTTCGCCCTGCGCAACAACAGCGCCTCTGCTCGGCGCGCCCGGCTGAGGGCGGAGCTGCTGGGCCAGGCCTGCGAGGCCGAAGTGGCGTTGGGAGCTCACAGCGAGCTCGTTGTGCCCATGGCGGTGACGGACCTATCTTCCCTGAGCCCGGGTGGCACCCGGCTTTGCCTGCGCCTTGCTGATGGGCAGGAGGAGATCGTGCTGCACGGCGAGCTGCGCCGGTGGCGCTCCCTCACCACCAAGCAGGAGAGGGAGCGGTTCCGGGCCCTCTGCCAGCCGCTTGAGCTACCCTTCAACGCTCGCCTGGAGGAGTTATTCGAACGGGATTACTGGGATCCGGAGCTGCCGCCGACAGCCCTGCGCATCTGCCGCGACGGCCTGAACGCCTGGACAGGAACCTGGTACAGCACGAGCTACATCAACCTGGACCACATACGCGAGCAGCTTGGGCCGGACGGGCTCTTCTGGAGCGACGTCGACGTGCCCTTCCGGCAGGTGAGGGAAGGAGCCAATGGGCTCTTCCTCTCCCGCTGGCCTGGCTGGAAAAGTGCCGTCAGGATCCCGGTGGGCAGGCAGGCGCGCAAGCTGTACCTGCTGCTTGCCGGCACGACGCTCAACAATCAGTTCGAGGTCGAAAACGGCAGGATCGCGCTGCTGTACGCCGATGGGAGCGAGGAGGTGGTCCCGCTTGTGAACCCGGACAACTACGACCACATGCTGCAGCACTTTGCTGCGCGCAACTGGGCACAATGGGTGGGCGGCGAGCGGGAAGGCTATTACGGCGTCGGCCGCGCTTCAGGGACACACGCCGATATCCTGGACATTGAGCTGAAAGAGACGCCCCTGCAGGCCTTTCGCCTCGAGTGCCTCTCGAGGGAGATCACCATCGGCCTCATCGGCGCGACGCTCTGGGGCTGAGCTTGCCGCTGCGGCCACGCTCTGGGCCAGCGCGCCGCGCGCCCTGCCCAGGCAGCAAGGAGGCGAAGCAGTTAGGTGGGCTCCTCCCGATGTCACGCATGCAGGCGCTGAGCCAAGAAGCCGCCGCCTCAGTGCCTGGGCGAGGGGGAGAACGGGAGAAGCCATACACTATGGATGATTGGGCAAGGAGGGCGCTGACGCCACCGTCCTCCTTGCCTAGACTTTTGAGAGTCACCCGCCGGCCGCAAGCACCGGGGCGCCCCCTGCAGCAGCCGCAGGAGCACCGATTCTAGGCGACGCCCTCGCACGCGCGGAGAACTCGGAGAGGCTCGGTTCTATTTTCTGTTGGTGACTTAGGGACAGCCGCTTTCCCGACAGAAAAGCCACCACATGTAGCAGCCGCGTGCTGTGGACTGCCTCTACTGGTAGTATGCCCCTCCAGCGCCCAACACGAGACGGAACCGACTCTCCTTTGCAGAGCCCTGGCCCTTGGCCTATTGTGCGGCGAGCTTGCGGTAGCAGCGCTGAAGCGCTGCGGCGGCGAGCTTTGGCGTGCGGCTGTAAGTCACGATGCCCTTGAGGTTGAGCCCCGCCCAGCGGGCGTTGACGTGTTTGGAGGGATCGGGGTAGTCCTGGTAGCAGAAGGGAAAGGTCCCGCAGACGCCTTCGCTGCGCGCTGCAAGCTCAATGGTCTTCTCGATCAGCACCGCCTGGTAATCCTCCGACCAGAGGGCAAGGTCCAGCGAGCGGTAACCCGGCACGGCATCCGCGCCGAACTCCGTGAGCAGCAGGGGCTTACCGTAACTCTTGCTCTTTGCCGCCAGCTCTTCCCTTAGCCTCTCAAGCGAAAGCGGCTCAACGCTGATGTGCCTGCTGCCATTGGCGCCGGCGGTGACGGCGCGCGGAAGCTGCTCGTCCTTGTCGCCCAGCGGGCTAATGCGGTCGTACCAGCCCCAGTACTCATTTATGCCGATCACATCTACAAGCTGCGCAAGCTCGCCAATCTCCCCGTACAGTGAGGCGTACGTGAGCGGCCGGCTCGAGTCGAGCGAGCGCGCGGCCGCTGCCAGCTGCCGGAAGAAGCCCAGAGCCTCCGGGTGAGAGGCAGCGCACTCGTTGCCCAGGCTCCAGA